>JANMRU010000133.1:0-1227 GCA_031388585.1 Pseudanabaena sp. SOY_30_concoct_251
GGATTTTCCAGCCCATTCCCTGCCTGCAAAGCGGCAAGTAATGCCTTTAACTCGTGATGGGATTTCAGTTCTGCTTCTGCAGATTGCCTGGAGGCACGAATTTGACCTTTCAACGCTTCTGCTTGACCCTGTAAAGCATTGGAAGTAAGTAACGCTGCTATTACCAATATCACCGCTCCAGCGACTTTCCCAGCATTTGTGTTAATGCTTTTTTGCAAAAGGCTGCGCTGCACAAACTCATCCTCTACCTGATTGAGCCAGTTGTTATCAGAGGTACGCACCTTCTTTAACAAATTAATACGGGGATCGGTATGCCAGAGTAAAGGATTCCAGGGATTAGGATTCCAGTACCAGATAAACTTTTTCCAGTACGAGATAAACTTTTCTGGTTGCTTTTTAGGTTGCTCTTTAGGTCGAGTGTTCTTCCACTCCTCTGCATCGGGCGTCAGCCGTCGCTGTAGGAGTATATTTTCTTGTTCTTTCTCTTTCCAATCCAGTATTTTTTTCCATCCAGTCACCAAGGCATCATGGGCTGATTCTACACCATCATCTCCCTCAACAAGGAGGCGTGCCTCCACAAAGCGTTTAACTACCTCCGACACTCGGGTATTTTCTGACTCTGGATACGTCAGTTCAGACCGTTTGGCCAGTCGGCGAGTTAATCCGCCTGTGTCGATCGCTACCATTCGCAGCATCACATTCCGAATGGTTTTCTCGTATGCTAGACTTTCATGAAGTAACCCTAGACAAATCAGAAAAGATGGTTTACTTGTCAAAAAAAACCTACGCAAATTCTGATAAGCTAGTTCGCGCTTTACTAACTGCTCATATTGCTGGTCTGCTCTTTGCGTCAACGATTGGATCACTCCCCCCAAATCTTGATAATCTGCTTGCGTCAATGACCTGTCAATGGTTTTCCCGCTGTTTTGCGCATCCCGTTGTCGTTTTAAATACTTCAGATAAAGTTCGCTCAAGCCAAAAGAAAGCAGGGGCAATGCTCCCGGCATATCCGCTACTTCATCGATCAATTGTTCGACCAATTCGTGGGGTTCAAAATACATCACCCGTTTTTCTGCGGGCTTCTCGATCGCCTCCCGCAAATCAGCTCGCGTCATCTGCGACACCACAAATCGACTGGCATTCCAATAGTTCTTGAGGGCAGTATCCCGAAATTGGGGTTCAAAATCAGAACGTAGGGTCAACACCAGCCGCAACTGCTTTGGATAC
>JANMRU010000293.1:0-12735 GCA_031388585.1 Pseudanabaena sp. SOY_30_concoct_251
AAGGCATTGCAAATCAAACCTCATGACCCTAATGCTTACTACAATAAAGCTTGCGTCTATGCCTTACAAGGCAACCTCGAACTTACCTTACCAAATCTTCAGCAAGCCATTGCGATCGCCCCCGAGAAATATCGCGAAATGGCAAAGACAGATACTGATTTTGATCGCATCCGTACCGATCCAAGTTTTCAGGCATTAATACAAAAAGATCGAACACCATAGTCCAACTACTCAAACAAGCCTTGAGCAATAAAAACCCATTTTTTTGATAAGCTACCCTAGAAACAGCGTGCCATAGTACAAAAATGAATGAATCTAAACTGCGTATAGGGCTGCTATTCGGTGGACGATCCGGAGAGCATGAGGTATCGATTATTTCGGCTGGGGCGATCGCAAAAGCCTTAACACAGAATCCGCGATACGATCTGCAACCGTTTTACATCCAGAAAGACGGTACCTGGAGCGCTCCCCAGGATTCCCTCGCAGTTTTGCAGACTGGGGTAGCCCCAAGCACCTCAAGCGATCGCGCTAATTTTCAGTTACCCATAGAAGTCAATGACATCGACCTGTGGTTTCCTGTATTGCATGGCCCCAATGGTGAAGATGGCACCGTCCAAGGTTTATTGCAGCTCATGCAAAAGCCCTATGTCGGTAACGGTGTTTTAGCCTCCGCCGTGGGTATGGATAAGATCTTGATGAAGTCGGTATTTGCGCAGGCAGGTTTAGCCCAGGTTAAGTATGTGGCGCTTAGTCGCCCCGCCTGGCAGCAGGAACCAGAAGTCTGGTGCGAGCATATTGAGTCAGAGTTAGGCTATCCCTGTTTCGTCAAGCCTTCAAATTTGGGTTCGTCGGTCGGGATTTCTAAGGTGCGCGATCGCGAGCAACTCATTAAGGCGATCGCCTCTGCCACCAGCTATGATGCCCGCGCGATCGTCGAGCAAGGTGTAACGGCTCGGGAAATTGAGTGTGCAATTTTGGGTAACGATCGCCCGCAAGCATCCGTAATTGGCGAAATTACCTTCAAGAGTGACTTTTACGACTACGAAACCAAATATACGCCTGGGATGGCCGACCTAATTATTCCTGCCGTATTGCCGCCCGAGGTAACCCAAGCAGTGCAGGATATGGCAATTAAGGCATTTCAAGCGATCGCTGGTGCTGGGATCGCCCGCGTGGACTTCTTTTACGTTGAATCCACAGCTACAGTACTGATTAACGAAATTAATACATTCCCAGGCTTTACGACCACGAGTATGTACCCCAAGCTATGGGAAGCATCAGGGATCGAGTTTACACAACTGTGCGATCGTCTGATTGAGCTGGCGCTTGAGTAAATCCTTTTTTCCTGTAGGACAGGCTACAAGCATTAAACCCAGCATTTATTTAAGCGTGCAAAACTTGGCATACAACAATTTGCGACGTTTTAGCTAAGAAAGTCTGACAAAGTTGCACAATTCTGCTAACCTTTCTGTAAATCCTTGCCCATCAGCTCTAAAGGCTATAGATGACTCTGTAAATGACTAAGGTATTTGCGTTTACCAACAATAAAGGTGGCACCGGCAAGTCTACCCTGTGCTCAAATTCGGCACATCTGGTCGCTCGAAATGGTGCCAGGGTTCTGGTAATTGACATGACCTCTCAAACAACTTGTAGTAGCTTATTTTTGGGTAAAGTTGACACCCTTGATGAGTCTGATACAATCCTGGCATTCTTAAAGAAACGACCTGACAAACATATTGAGGAAGTAATCTTTGAGTCGCCTAAGGGACTAGATGCAGTTTCTGCACATGTTTCGATGGCGGAGGCAGTCACGCAGCTATCATCCATGCAAATGGGAAAGGAGGGAGTACTCAATCGGGAAATCGAACGGATCAAAGATCAGTACGACTATATATTCATTGATAGTCCTGGCGATCTCAATGAATTAACCGCCAATGCCTTGGTTCCAGCCGACAAAATATTTATACCAACTAGACTCAATCGCACCGATTTTCAATGCACTGAAACTACAATTCGCTTTATTAAAGAGGCAGAACATTTTATCGGTCCGCGTCAAGTCAAAGTATTGATTAATATGTTGGATGACCGCTATTTACCAGGAGGGATCTGGTCGAATTCCCATACAGGCGAACTCTACAGTCAAGCCCAAAAAACTTTTGCTGATGTTCTTTCTCCCGTCACTATTCCTGATAGCACCGATATACGTACAGCTTTCGATCGCGGTTTAACAATCGTGGAATATAAGCCTGGAGAGGCAGCAGCAAGACGCATCCAAGAACTAGTTAATCGTGAGGTGTTAAGTGTCTGAATCAAACTTAGCTCGCAGTCTTTTCTCCCCTAAAGAACCTGCACTAAACAAGAAAACCACAGATGGTGAAGCAGACTTTGGTGAGAAATCTAGTAGTTATAATCCCAAAGATCGCGATCTGCAAGCCCTCGATCTGGAAATTGATATTTTGCAGCAGAATGTTGCCAAATGGGAAGCTGAACATCAATCAAAATGCGAGTACATCGAACTCCTAGAAAAAGAGTTAGTACAAAAACAGGAGTTGCTTGATACTACAAATCCTCAGGGTCTTCAAGAGTTGCAAACCTGCCAGAAAACTGTGCAGAAACTCCAAAAACAATTGACCGCTGCAACTACTCGTAAGGAAGAAGTTGAAGCTCAGTTAGCAAAACAAAATTCTATCCAAGCAAAATTGCACCAAGCTGTTCAGTTGGTTGATGCCGAGCATGTTGCGAGTAAGTCACGCTTGCGGGAACTAGAACAGCAAACCGTCGATATGCAAGAGCAGATATTGCAGCAAGCATGTCAGTCAGCAGAATACGAAGCTGCAATTCAACATTGGAAGGATAAAGCCCTCCATCATCAACGTCATGCTCTACAGCTGAGTAGTGCTCTAGATCGCTTCCTGGAATCTAAGGGAGAAGATCTCAAGATATTGCAGCAGCCACTTGAGCCCTTAGCGATCGCTGAAGAGATCACTAAACCTAAGTTTGAGAGCTTTAACCGCAAGCCCAGTTCGCTTTTGATTGGGAACGCAAAAGAATCTCGCAATCCCAATAGCAAAATCGAATTGCCTGCATTCCTAGTGCGCAATCGATAATTGGGTAGAAACGTAGGAGCAGAGCTCTATGTCTGCCCTACTTCGCCCAATTTTTAAACGGCCAGGAATTGCTGAATGATGTCATTGCTGAGGGTTTCTGTTTGCCCAGAGGCAACGATCGCACCCTTTTGCATAGCATAATAGCGATTGGCTTGCCGCACGAAATGGAGATGTTGTTCGACTAGCAATACGGAGATACCCGTAGTTTCGACAATGCGTCGCACAGATGCTTCGATTTCCGACACAATCGATGGTTGGATGCCTTCAGTTGGCTCATCCAAAAGCAAGAGTTGCGGTCTCCCCATCAATGCACGCGCGATCGCTAGTTGTTGCTGCTGACCACCACTAAGGTCACCGCCCAAACGAGACAGCATGGACTTGAGAACGGGAAACAGATCGAATGCTTGCTCGAGCATCTCTGGTTCTCGGCCCTTAGTTCTGCCAGTTTCTAATCCCAGTATCAAATTTTCCTTGACTGTCAACTTTGGGATAATTTCCCTACCTTGCGGCACATAGCCAATCCCCATTCTGGCACGCTGATCGGTCGATTTGAGTAGGATAGGATCTCCCATCAAGTTGATCCCACCGCTGCGGGGACTGAGCAACCCAATCACAGATTTGAGCAAAGTAGTTTTACCCACGCCATTGCGCCCAATCAAGCAGACCATTTCACCTGGGAACACGTTCAAATCAACGTTGCGCAGGATATGGCTTTCACCATAGTAAACATTGAGAGCGGCGACATTCAGCATAGGAGAAATATTAGAAATTACCATTAGTTCTTCCCTGAGGACAGTGAGGTATCATCGTCGGACTGGGAACCCAGATAAACTTGAATTACGCGTTGATCTTTCTGTACTTCTTCAATACTGCCTTCACAAAGCACAGAGCCTTCATGTAGTACGGTTACTTTGCGATTGAGCTGGCGCACAAATTCCATATCGTGCTCGATCACGATAATTGAATGCTTTTCAGCTAGTGAGAGTAGTAGTGCGCCTGTGATTTCTGTCTCCGCATCAGTCAGCCCTGCTACGGGTTCGTCAACCAATAACAGCTCTGGGTTTTGGGCTATTACCATGCCAATTTCCAGCCACTGCTTCTCGCCGTGAGAGAGTAATGCTGCTTGCATATTTGACTTGCGAGCCAGTCCAATTTGATCTAATAGCTCGCTCACCTGGCGCTTTTCCGTTACTGATGTGCGTCTAAATAGTGTCCCAATTAGATCTTTGCGGCGATTATATGACAGTTCCAGGTTTTCTCTCGGCGTTAGATTGAGATAAACTCTGGGAGTTTGGAACTTGCGACCGACACCTTGAGCCGCGATTTGATTTTCGTTCAGCGATCGCAGGTTTTTGCCCTTAAAAAGTACTCTCCCCTGTGTAGGCTTCACCTTGCCCGTGATGATATCGAGGAAAGTTGTCTTGCCTGCGCCATTGGGGCCAATGATCACGCGCAACTCGCCCTCATCCATACTGAAGGTCAAGTCATTCAGGGCTTTGAACCCATCAAAACTAACCGTGAGATTCTCAATCTCTAGAATCTTTGCCTTCATAATTACCTCTATCAGTGATTGCTAGATCTTCAGGTACTTCTTCTAAGTTCTCTTCCAGACTGGGATAGGTGTCTGAGGCTCTGCGCATACCCAACAAGGTTCTAAGATAACCAATACCCTGCGTTCTTAGCCAACCAACCACTCCATTGGGCAGCAGCATTACCACAAGTAAAAATATTGCGCCTTGGAAGAATAGCCAGATGTCGGGAAATCTTTCTGATAATAAATTTTCGGCTGATTTCACTAATACTGTTCCCAATACAGCCCCAACCAGACTGGCCCGCCCGCCTACTGCTACCCAGATCACCATATCAATCGAACTGGTGATATTCATGTAGCGTGGTGAAATGGAACCGTTGATCCCTGCAAACAGAGCCCCTGCTAGACCTGCTAGAGCAGCGGAGACGGCAAATACAAGTACTTTGTAGCCCGTTGGGTTGTATCCAGAAAATCTGACCCGACTTTCATCATCGCGAATTGCGACTAGCAGGCGACCAAAAGTACCGCTAGTCAACCAGCGACACAGGGCATAGGTAAGCGCCAGAAATAAGATAATCAGGCAGTAGAAAGCATATTTTGTGCTTGATGCGCTAACCGTTGCACCCAAGATCGTTTTAAAGTCTGTCAGACCATTGGTGCCATTAAATAACTTCTGCTGACCGTTGAAGAAGTTATAGAAAATGACCGTTGTTGCCTGGGTCAGGATCGAGAAGTAAACACCACGGATGCGGTTGCGGAAAATCATAAAGCCTAGCAAGCCACCGACTAGGGCAGGTAAAATTACCGCTGTCGCAGTGGCAAAGCCCAACGAGCGAAAGGGATGCCAGAACCAGGGTAATTCTGCAATATCATACAAACCCATAAAGTCTGGTAGTTGGCTCGTTGCACCAGGAGGGATCTGAAGTTTGATGTGCATGGCAAGGGCATAGCCACCTAAGCCAAAAAATACACCGTGCCCTAGACTCAGTAAGCCTGTATAGCCCCAAATCAAATCTATCCCCAAGGCAACGATCGCATAGGCAAGAAACTTGCCCAATAGTTCTAGCCAGAAACTGTTCAATAATTTCGGCATCACAAATATAAGCACTAAGGCGATCGCCGCAACGATCGCTACCTCAATCAGCAGATTGCGTTTTTGAGGGTTAGTGGCTGAAGATTCGATCGCAAGATCGGAAGTCATTGGTTCAGTTATGGGTTATTCGGTTATCTAAGCATCAACGGTGCGTCCCTTTTCGGGGAACAAACCAGCTGGTTTAATTTGTAGGAATACGACAATCAACATAAATATCATTACTTTTGCCATGCTGGTATCGGCAAAAAATTTAAATAAATCAGCTAGAGGTGGCGCAAATACAAACAATGGTGCGAGGATACCTGAACCGATTAGGTAAGTAGCAATCCCAATTACCATTGCCCCGACAATACTGCCTACTAAATTGCCCACACCGCCAACTACGACCACCATAAAGGTATCGACAATATAGCTCTGTCCAGTATTAGAACTGACAGAACCAATTAAGCTAACCGCAACGCCAGCAATCCCAGCCAGTCCAGAGCCTAATGCAAAGGTAAGCGCATCTACTTTTTGAGTAGGAATGCCCAAACAAGCACTCATGTTGCGGTTTTGCGTTACAGCACGAATGCGCAAGCCCCAAGGCGATCGCTGCAAAAATAGATAAATCCCCACAACGCATAGTACGGTGAGGCCAATGATAAACAGTCGAGCATACGGCAATTGCAGGTTGCCGCCTAAGGGTAGACCGCCAAGCAACCAGGCGGGTGCAGTTACGTCTACGCCCTGTGTACCAAACCAGGGCTTCGTGACGGCTAATTTATACTTTTGGGACAGAAAATAACCCGTGGCGATCGCCATACCTACCGACAGAGGTAATACTAATGCTGTTGCCAAGGCACTCAGCCGCTCTAAGCGACGCAATAACCATGTCCCGCCAAAATATAACAGGCAAAAAATTGCTACCGCAATTACCAGTACCCAATTCACACTGCGGATAAATTGTTGCAGAATTAAACTAACGCCCCAAGTGGCAAGCAAGGTTTCGAGCGGTCGTCCGTAGAGATAGCGAATTACGCCTCTTTCCAGCGCCAGCCCCACCAGGGCAGTTACTAGAAAAGCGATCGGGACTGCCAGAATGATGTATATCTCCGGCCAAAATCCACCGAGTAACTTAGAAGCGTTTTGCACAACGAAAGTGGTGTAGGCTCCCAGCATGATCAGTTCACCGTGCGCCATATTGATTACACCCATTAGTCCAAAGGCGATCGCCAATCCTAGCGCGGCAATCAGCAAAACCGAACCAATACTAATCCCACTGAATAGAGCATCAAAAAATGCAAGCAAGGTGCGTCGCTCCCATGGATAAATATAAGCAAATATAGGCAAATATCTAAATTAGGACTTACGCTGTCAAATCCACAAAAACCAACAGGAGGAAGTTTGAGGGCGTTGCCCCAAACCCCTTAAAATCTAGGTTTTATCTTTCATAGTGCGTAAATCCTACAAATAATGAGCTTGGGGCGCTCATAAAAATCCACTTTGTTCGAGGCAGTTAGTCAATACAATTAGCAACCAAGAAGCAAAATAGCAGAAGCAACCCAAGCTCAAAATGTGTATTAGTGCAGTCAAGAAATAAAAAGCTTAAATCTTGTATTGGCCGCCCTTAGATTTATCCGCCCAGTTGCAACCGAAGCCCTTAGTTTTAGCCACAAACTGATTCCAGGGTTGTGGTTCGACAACTTTGTCTGTCTCAAACACGATCTTAAATTGACCATCTTCAGCAATTTCGCCAATCCGCACAAACTTGGACAGGTGATGGCTATTGTTCATGGTCACCTTGCCTTCTGGAGCGTCAAAGGTCTGACCGTAGGCAGCTTCCCTGACTTTCTCTAAATCGTCAGCAGTCTTAGCTTTTTCGACTGATTGCTTCCAGAGGTAAACCATAATATAAGCCGCTTCCATCGGGTCGTTGACAACGCGCTCAGCGCCGTATTCTTTTTTAAACGCCTCCACAAACTTCTTGTTGGCAGGTGTATCTACCGATTGGAAGTAATTCCATGCCGCGTAATGTCCCTTCAGAAACTCTACACCGATCGCCTTCACTTCTTCTTCAGCAACACTGACCGACATTACAGGGTACTTATCTGGTTTCAGTCCTGCACCTTGAAGCTGTTTGAAGAAAGCGACGTTGCTGTCGCCATTCAGCGTGTTGTAGATGACGCCGCCATTAGGGAGAGCCGCCTTGATTTTGGCAATAATTGGTGTGACTTCCGTATTACCCAAAGGTAGATAATCTTCACCGACTACCTTCCCGCCCTTAGCTTCTAGCTGGGCTTTGATAATTGTGTTGGCAGTTCGTGGGAATACATAATCAGAACCAACCAGGAAGAATTCCTTACCCTTCTTCTCTAGCAGCCAATTGACGGATGGTTCAATCTGTTGGTTAGGAGCAGCGCCAGTGTAGAAAATATTCTTCGAGCATTCTTGTCCCTCATACTGCACGGGGTACCAGAGCATATGATTTTTGGACTCAAATACAGGCAATACGTTTTTGCGACTTGCAGAAGTCCAGCAACCAAATACTGTTGCCACCTTATCCTGGTCGATCAGCTTAGTAGCCTTTTCAGTAAACGTATCCCAGTTAGAGGCACCATCCTCGACGATTGCTTCGATCTGTTTACCCAGCACACCGCCAGCGGCGTTAATTTCTTTGATCGCGAGTTGTTCGGCTTCAACTACGCTCTTTTCGCTAATCGCCATTGTCCCGCTCAAGGAGTGCAGAATCCCTACTTTGATTGCATTTCCAGACGCGATAGTCGTTGTAGTTGGGGTTGCAGCAGTTGTAGTCGTTGGAGAAATTGGAGAAGTTGCTTGCTCGCCTGTACCGCAAGCCTTGATCAGCATACTTGTACCCAAGACTGCCGATCCGTAAAGCAAAAACTTCCGTCTGTTAAATCGCTTATCCATTTTACTTAAAGTCACTCCTCATGTTGGTGTTTGTTCTGTAAACAGCATTTTCAATTTGTAATGCAATGTTAGTTATCACCTAATACTTATCTAACTGTTACATAGTGAACGCAAAGCATATTTCTCACTTCA
Organism: Pseudanabaena sp. SOY_30_concoct_251; assembly: GCA_031388585.1. Classification (GTDB taxonomy): domain Bacteria; phylum Cyanobacteriota; class Cyanobacteriia; order Pseudanabaenales; family Pseudanabaenaceae; genus PCC-6802. The sequence goes on from JANMRU010000293.1 coordinate 8,774, forward strand.
ACCGGTCCAAGCTAACCCCCTGAAGCGATCTAAAGTACTGCGATCTGTAGCTAATAGTATTAGAAAATACTGTTTTTTGTCACTTTTTAACGTTACTTAACCCTCTGGGATTCAAAAAGTGATTTAAGGTAAACAGAACAGCGGCTCGAAACTACCTTAAACTGCTCCTCAGATAGTTAATTTACAAGGAACTTATAGCCAAAGCTAGATTGTTAGTACAGATTTTAATTGGGGGTGTGGGGACAATGCCCCCAAGGGGTAGAACCCCTCCACCCCGTCCTAATCTAATTGGCAGCAGCTATAACATTGGACTTCAGTGCGATCGCGTAAAAAGCAAAATTTTTCGGCGAGTATCTGAAAGCTCCGACGGCGTATTTTTGACCACCATAGAAGATGTGGGAATCCCCAAGACGTTCTAAAGCTAGGAATCTGTTATACAGCATTCACTTATTTAGGTTATTTAGTGTAATGCTTCATAGATATTAGGTTTACAGAAATAGATAAAATGAAATCTTTCCCAGCTTAGGCTTTGGCTAAAATTGCTAAAAGGAAGATTAATCAGGAATTGAAGCGATGCTTCTATGAGAATGAATGCATTTATTCCAAAACAGAGCGTTCAGCGATCGCCCTTATTCCAGCTTATGTTGCCCGTTGAGCATAGAGTTTCTTTTAGGTATTGATGAAGAATGAAAGTTAGGGCGATCGCAGCTCATTTAGTATAAGATGCGACAGATTGGAATGGGAAAGTACCGCAGTATGTGATTAGAAGGTTAAGATTTTATCAACTCATGTATTGAACCCGTCGCAATGAGTCAAAAAGCGTGATTTTCGCAACGGAAAAGCATACTTTTAAGACTTAGTTAATTGCAGCAAGTCAGGTCTCTGATTTTTGGAACAATACCTGTGTCATGTTTGAATTATGCACATCTCAAATGTGCATAGTTTTATGCAGAATTTAACTTCTCTTATCCCTTTACGGTTTCAGAAAGTTTTATGCCGAAAACACTGTTTAAAGTCGATCTTACTAAGCCGATGAGCGAGCAGGAATTGCCAGGTCATAACCGTTGGCATCCAGATATCCCAGCCATAGCTTCAGTCAATCCAGGTGATGTATTTCGGATTGAATGTAAGGATTGGACGGATGGACAGATCAAGAATGATGATAGTTCCGATGATATACGGGATGTAGATTTATCCATTGTCCATGTATTAAGCGGGCCAATTTGGGTAAACGGTGCCGAACCTGGTGACATTCTGGTAGTTGATTTAGTCGATATTGGTGCTCTCCAAGGCGATGAATGGGGCTTCACAGGCATTTTTGATCAAAAAAATGGCGGTGGTTTTTTAACAGATCATTACCCAAATCCTGCCAAGGCGATTTGGGATTTACAGGGGATTTATACGACTTCCCGTCACATTCCTGGTGTCAAGTTTGCCGGAATTACTCACCCTGGTCTGATTGGCTGTGCGCCATCGCCTGAGCTGCTCGCTAAATGGAATAAGCGAGAGACTGAGCTAATGGCAACCCAGCCCGATCGCCGCACCTATGGAGCAGGAATCAATATGGATGGAGTGCCTGTATTGGCTGCACTACCAAATCCATTGAATGCTGTATTAGGTACTTTGCCAAAGTCTGAATACGAACGTGTCGCGGCTGAAGCTGCTCGTACAATTCCCCCTCGCGAGCATGGCGGCAACTGCGACATTAAGAATTTATCGAGAGGAACGCGCATCTACTTCCCTGTGTATGTAGAAGGTGCAAAACTCTCAATGGGCGATCTTCACTTCTCTCAAGGAGATGGCGAAATCTCTTTTTGCGGCGCAATCGAAATGTCTGGATTCATCGATCTGCATGTAGACATCATCAAAGGCGGCGTGGAAAAGTATGCGATGACAAATCCAATCTTCAAACCAGGTCCCGTAGAACCACACTACTCAGAATATTTGGTATTTGAAGGGATTTCAGTGGATGAGTTTACAGGCAAGCAATATTTTATGGATGTGCATATTGCCTACCGTCAAGCTTGTTTAAATGCGATCGCATATCTTAAGAAGTTTGGTTACACAGGCGAACAGGCTTATCTATTGCTAAGCTGTGCGCCGATCGAAGGAAGAGTTAGCGGGATTGTAGACATTCCTAACGCCTGTTGCACTCTAGCGATTCCAACTGCGATCTTTGACAAAAACATTCTTCCAGTTTAAGCAAAAAATGCCTCTTTATGAATTTCGATGCGATGGATGTGGTGTGTTTGATGTGTGGCGATCGATGTCTGAGTCTAGCAATCCTGCACATTGCCCAGAATGCGATGAGCAAGGTAAACGCATCTTTTCACCACTAATGACACTATCTAGAACTATAAGTATAAAGAAACAGAGTTCAGAGCCAGAACTGGTCAAGCGCGATCGCGAACCCACAATTCCCAGAGTTCAGTATCATTCTGGAACTCGTCCTTGGATGGTTGGGCACTAATGTCTGTACAAGTGTATGTATGAGTGTAGGTATGGGATATGACATCTTGCTTTATTTCTATAAGCAAATCAATGTCGATATCAAATTTAGAATCTTTTGGTGTGATTATTGGTAATTGGTAAGGAGATTTCCAGCTAATGAAGTTACGCAGAACTGATGATACTTTGAGTGGGATAACACGTCGCCGATTTATCCAGTATGGTTCTTTAGCTGCTGTCAGCAGTATTGTGGTTGCTTGTGCCCAAGGTGGTGATACTCCAACTAAAACTGGAGGTGATACCACTTCGGCATCCTCTACTGATGGGAAGCCAGTCATTAAGGTTGGCGTAATGTACTCAACCACAGGCACGATTGCGATCGTGGAAAAATCATTACAAGATGCGACTTTCCTGGCGATCGAGCAAATCAATGAGGGCAAAGGACCTTGGGCTGGGAAACAAGGGATCGACGGACAGAAGATTGAAATGGTAGTTGTCAACCCAGACTCTAACTGGGATTTGTACAACCAAATGTCGAAGCGACTGATTGATGAAGATAAAGTTGTGTGTGTACTGGGTTGCTACACCTCAGCTAGCCGCAAATCGGTTTTACCAGTTTTTGAAGAAAAGAATAGCCTGCTCTACTATCCTGTCTATTATGAAGGAAACGAATGTAGCTCAAACGTTTTCTACACTGGTGCTGCTCCTAACCAGCAAATCACTGATTCGATTCCTTATTGCATCAAAAACTTTGGTAAGAAAGGTTTCTTCATTGGTTCAGACTACATTTACCCTAAAGAAAGTAACCGGATTGCTAAAGCCGAACTAGTAAATGGTGGCGGTGAAGTTGTGGGAGATGAATACGCTGCCCTTGGCACAACTGAATTCATCACGATCATTAACAAAATCAAGCAGGCCAAGCCCAATTTTATCCTGAGCAATCTTGTCGGTGACAGCATTCCAGCTTTCTACAAGCAGCTTAAGGACGCAGGCATCACCTCCAAAGACGTTCCAATCATGGCGTATCCCACCACAGAAGAAGAGATTCAGGCGATGGGGCCAGAATTTGCTGAAGGACACTACAGCAGTTTTAACTACTTCCAAACAGTTGATACTCCTGAAAACAAAGCATTTGTGGAACAATTCAAGGAGAAGTTTGGCAAGGATCGCGTCACCAATGGAGTGATGGAAGCAGCTTATCTCCAAACCTTTTTCATGGCGCAAGCGATGGAGAAATGTGCCAGGGAGAAAAAAGAATTTAACACTGCGAATTTGCGAGAAGCAACAAGGGGACAGGTTTTCAAGGCTCCGCAAGGAACTGTGAAATCCGATCCTGAAAACTATCATACCTACCTATATTCCAGAATTGGCAAATGGAAAGCAGATGGTCAGGCAGAAATTGTGTTTGCAACCAAGGCTGCGGTGAAGCCGATCCCTTGGAGCCAAGCACTATACAAGGGTCGGCTCTGCGTTCACAAAACGCCCGATGAACGGGGTAACCCCATTGTCGAGAC
>JANMRU010000348.1:0-9860 GCA_031388585.1 Pseudanabaena sp. SOY_30_concoct_251
GCCGCGATCGCAGGCATCAAGTCTGGCAAAATCGGCTATCTGGGTATTGATGTGTACGAACAGGAAGATGAGCTGTTCTTTCAAGATCTGTCAGACACTATCATTCAGGATGATATCTTCCAATTGCTGCAATCCTTCCCCAATGTAGTAATCACTGCCCACCAGGGATTCTTCACTCGTAATGCTCTGGAAAACATCGCCACCACCACCTTGTCGAACATTACCGATTTTGAGCGAGGTCAGCCTTTGAAAAATGAGATTACCTATCAGCCCCCAGCAAAAGTTAGAAGTTAGAAGTTCCCTTAACCACCTCTTATAGCCAACAGGAGAAAACTCAATTATGGTTAGCCTCGTTCCTAACAATATTCAGATCGAAGACGATCGCACAGGGATTGATATCGAAACCCTGAAGCGTGCCTTTTTGGACAACCTGTTCTACATCCAGGCGAAGTTTCCCAAGATCGCGACCAAGAATGACTACTACATGGCACTGGCTTACACGGTGCGCGATCGCTTGCTGAATCGCTGGCTGAATACGACGCAGACCTATCAGGAAAAAGCCCCCCGGAGGGTTGTCTACCTGTCCGCCGAGTTTTTAATGGGTCCCCATCTAGGTAATAACCTGATTAACCTGGGACTTTACGACGCAGTGAAACAGGCTATGGAAGAATTGGGACTCAACCTGACCGACCTTCTGGAACAAGAAGAAGAGCCTGGATTGGGTAACGGTGGTCTGGGACGCTTAGCTGCCTGTTATATCGACTCATTGGCAACGCTGGAAATTCCGGCGATCGGTTATGGCATCCGCTACGAATACGGTATCTTCGACCAGGAAATCAAAGATGGTTGGCAGGTCGAAATCACAGACAAGTGGTTGCGTTATGGAAATCCCTGGGAGGTTGCGCGTCCAGAGGCAGGATTAGAGGTCAAATTTGGCGGTCATACTGAGTCTTACACTGACGATCGCGGTCGCTATCGCAGCCGGTGGATTCCCTATAAGGTGGCGAAAGGGGTTCCCTATGACACTCCGATCCTGGGTTTCAAGACCAATACCGCCAATACCCTGCGGTTGTGGAAAGCAGAGGCACCAGAGTCTTTTGATTTTGCCGCCTTTAATAAAGGCGATTACTTCGGGGCTGTTCACGAGAAGAGCGATTGCGAAAATATTACGAAAGTTCTTTACCCCAATGATGAATCCTCCCAGGGGAAGCAACTGAGACTGGAGCAACAGTACTTCTTTGTCTCCTGCTCTCTACAAGACATGATTCGCATTATGTTCCGACAGAATCTCCCCCTAGAGACATTCCATGAAAAATATGCCATTCAATTAAACGATACCCATCCAACGATTGCCGTTGCGGAGTTAATGCGGTTATTGCTTGATGAGTACGGCTTTGAATGGAATCAAGCTTGGGATATTACTACCAAAACCTTTGCTTATACCAACCATACCCTCTTGCCCGAAGCCTTAGAACGCTGGTCTCTCGATCTTTTTAGCAGTTTGTTGCCCCGTCATCTAGAGATTATTTACGAGATCAATAGTCATTTTCTTGATCGATTGCGGATCAAGTTTCCCGACGATTTTGATCGCATCCGTCGGATGTCCATTATTGATGAAAGCGGTGAAAAATACGTTCGCATGGCCTATCTAGCCTGCGTTGGTAGCCATTCGATTAACGGGGTTGCCGAACTCCACAGCGAGTTGTTGAAGCAGACGACGTTGCATGACTTCTATGAGATGTATCCGGAGAAGTTCACTAACGTAACCAATGGCGTAACGCCTCGCCGATTCATGGTGTTGAGTAACCCTCGGTTGGCAAATCTAATTACGAATAAAGTTGGAGATGGCTGGATCAAAAACCTGGACGAACTGCGGAAACTAGAGAACTTTGCCTACGATGCCGAATTCCGCAACCAGTTTCGTCAGGTGAAACAAGCGGTGAAACAAGATCTGGCAGATTACATTCGATCGAAATACAGCATCGAAGTCGATCCCAACTCGCTGTTTGATATTCAGGCGAAACGCATTCATGAATACAAACGACAACACCTGAATGCCCTCTATATCATCACGCTGTACAACCGAATCAAAGCAAATCCCGACCTGGATGTTACACCGCGCACCTTCCTGTTTGGCGGTAAAGCGGCTCCCGGCTACCAGATGGCAAAGTTGATTATCAAGTCGATCAATGCGATCGCCGATGTGGTCAATAATGACCCAGATGTACGGGATCGCCTCAAAGTGGTATTTCTGAAGGATTACAACGTCAAGTTTGCCCAGCGCGTCTATCCCGCTGCCGATCTCTCCGAGCAAATTTCCACTGCGGGTAAAGAAGCCTCTGGCACGGGAAATATGAAGTTCTCCATGAACGGTGCGCTTACTATTGGTACGCTCGATGGCGCAAATATTGAAATTCGGGAGGCGGTGGGAGCTGATAACTTCTTCCTGTTTGGTTTGACAGCGGAAGAAGTCCTTGCAAAAAAAACGGCGGGCTACAATCCCTGGGATTACTATAACAGCAATCCAGAACTGAAACTGGCGATCGATCGCCTTTCGTCTGGGTTCTTCTCCCACGGCGACCCCAACCTGTTCAGACCATTGCTAGATTCTCTACTCTATCACGATGATTACCTGCTGTTTGCAGATTATCAGTCCTATGTGGAATGCCAGGATCGGGTGAGTCAGGCATACCGAGATCGGGATCTATGGACTCGCATGTCGATCTTGAACGTAGCGCGGATGGGTAAATTTTCCAGCGATCGCTCCATTCGGGATTACCTCCTGAATATTTGGAAAGCTTCTGCAGTTAAGGTGGAAGTACCTGAGTACAGTCAATCAACCACCGATATTAAGCTCATTTTCTAGAGATTAGGAGACTCAAACATGACACTCAAAATTGGCATTAATGGATTTGGCCGCATTGGACGTTTAGTCGCTCGAATCGCAATGGATCATCCCGAAGTAGAACTGGTGGGTGTAAACGATCTGGTTCCCGCCGATAACCTCGCCTACCTGTTCAAATACGATTCGACTCACGGCACCTACAAAGGCACGGTAGAGGCTAAAGCGGATGGAATTGAAATCAATGGACATTTTGTTCCCTGTATGGCGATCAAAAATCCAGCAGAACTGCCCTGGGGTAAACTGGGAGCCGATTATGTGGTCGAGTCCACTGGATTGTTTACCACCGCAGAGGGAGCTGAAAACCATCTGAAAGCGGGGGCAAAACGAGTTGTACTCTCGGCTCCGACTAAAGACCCGGACAAGATTCAGACTTTTGTGATGGGAATAAATCATCAGGAATTCGATCCGGCCAAAGACTCGATTGTTTCCTGTGCGAGTTGTACTACCAACTGTCTGGCTCCCGTTGCTAAAGTTTTGAATGACACCTTTGGCATTGCGGAAGGCTTGATGACGACCGTTCACTCCATGACTGCCACCCAGCCAACCGTGGATGGTCCCAGCAAAAAAGACTGGCGGGGTGGGCGGGGTGCTTCCCAAAACATCATTCCGTCTTCGACGGGAGCAGCCAAAGCAGTTGCCTTGGTACTGCCCGATCTGAAGGGCAAACTCACTGGTATGGCATTTCGGGTTGGCACCCCCGATGTCTCGGTGGTTGACCTGACCTTTAAGACGGCAAAACCAACCACATATGAAGACATCTGTGCGGCAATGAAAGCGGCGGCAGAGGGAGAACTGAAAGGCATTCTGGGCTATACCGAGGATCAAGTCGTTTCGATGGACTTCCGCACCGACTCTCGTTCCAGCATTTTTGATGCAAAGGCTGGTATCGGCTTAAATTCCAACTTCTTTAAGGTGGTGTCCTGGTATGACAACGAGTGGGGCTACTCCTTCCGAGTTATCGATCTAATGCTGTTTATGGCTAAAAAGGAAGGACTACTATGAAACCATTAATCCATCGCACCAAGATTGTGGCAACGATTGGTCCGGCAAGCGATTCCCCCGACGTGATTCGGAAGATGCTGCTGGCAGGAATGAACGTGGCACGGCTCAACTTTTCCCACGGTAATTATGAGGATCATGCAAAACGGATCGAGCGATTGCGGGCTGCCTCTGAGGAATTGGACTTACCGCTGATGTTACTGCAAGACTTGCAGGGACCCAAGATCCGTGTGGGCGATCTGCCCGCCGAAGGGATGATGCTGAAAGAAGGGGAATTTCTGACGCTGGTACCGATCGCCGATTACACAGGACAACAGAACGCGGTTGGCATCGACTATCCCTACGTTGCAGAAGAAGCCGAACCCGGAACTCAGGTACTTCTGGACGATGGTCTGCTGGAACTGCGAGTTGAAAAAATCGATGGCAATGCAGTTCAGTGCAAAGTCGTCGCAGGGGGCTTGCTCAAAAGTCACAAAGGGGTCAACTTCCCGACGCTGAATCTGCGCCTGCCTTCTATGACCGAGAAGGACAAGCGCGATCTCGACTTTGGCATTGAGCAAGGCGTAGACATCATCTCTCTCAGCTTTGTCCGCAAACCGGAAGACATTCAAACTCTGAAGGCATTGCTGAAGCAGAAAGGAGCCAACATTCCCGTGCTGGCAAAGCTGGAGAAACCCCAGGCGATCGCCAACCTAGAAGAGATCGTCGATGAGTGCGACGCGATCATGGTGGCACGAGGCGATCTGGGGGTGGAAATGAGTCCTGAAAAGGTGCCGTTGATTCAAAAGCGGATTATCCAACTGTGCAATCAAAAAGGTATCCCTGTGATTACCGCCACCCAAATGCTTGATAGCATGATCCACAATCCCCGTCCTACCCGTGCGGAAGCTAGCGACGTTGCCAACGCGATTATGGATGGTACGGATGCGGTGATGCTGTCTGGCGAATCGGCTGTGGGCGATTATCCGGTAGAGGCGGTTAAAATGCTGGCGCGCATTGCCACTGAAGTGGAGCCGTCCATCCAGTTTGTCAACTATCCGCCCAACTGCTCTGACGATGCGGACGCTATTAGCGAAGCGCTTACTGCGATCGATGACGCGATCGATCTCCAGTGCATTGTCGCCTTTACCGAAACTGGTTACACCGCCAAACTTGCCTCGGCAGAGCGTCCGAAGGCTTCGATTGTCGCCTACACCCCCGATCCTAAAGTCTATCGCCGTCTCAACTTGAACTGGGGAGTCAGGCCTGTCCTATTGCCAGAGGCTGAAGAAGATTTGATGGATGTGCTAGTTGAGGTAGAGGCAGATTTAATTCGTCGAAACTTTGCCACTCCTGGCGACAAAGTGTTGGTCATGGGTGGCATTCCGTTTGGCAAGGCAGGAAGTACGAACTTCCTCAAAATTCACACGATCTCACCTAAGGGGTAACAAACAATGGCTAAATTGATTTTGACCCGCCACGGGCAGAGTCTCTGGAACGCGGAGAATAAATTTACAGGATGGGTCGATGTTCCGTTGAGCGAACAGGGACGGGCAGAGGCAACAATCGCCTCCTGTAAACTCAGAGACTATCGAGTTCGGGTCTGTTTTACCAGCATGCTGTTCCGAGCAATCGAAACTGCAATCATTATTTTGACCGAAGTGGATGACATTTGCGACGGTAGAATTCCCATCATCAAACATGAGGCGGACGATGCAGACTGGCATGGTTGGGACAAATATAATGGCGATCCCGAGCAGGAGCTTCCAGTATATCCCACAGCTATTCTGGACGAACGCTACTATGGCGAACTGCAAGGGCTAAACAAGGCAGAAACAGCCGCGAAATTTGGCAAGGAACAGGTGCAAATCTGGAGACGGTCGTATGATGTGGCTCCACCAGGTGGCGAAAGCCTGGAAGACACTGTAAAGCGTACTGTTCCATTCTTTATCGATCGCATCATGAAACACTTGATGGCTGGTGACAATGTACTGATTGCCGCGCATGGAAACTCACTTCGATCCATTATTAAGCAATTGGAAAATCTGTCTGAAGAGGAGATTGTCAACGTCGAGTTAGGAACGGCGATTCCAATCGTGTATGACATTGATTCGAATGGTCAGGTTACAGACAAAGTCATCCTGAATTGAGACGACCAGATGCGTAAAAGATTCACTCAAGAAGGTTATGTAAAATATGGCGACGATCATTGAAGAATTTCCTGCCAGAACCTTGTCTGAAGCGGATCTACTTCCCAGAGGACGAGTATTTCCTAGTCCGGTTAATTGGCGCGACCAGATTTTGTATCAGCTTCTACCCGATCGCTTCAGCGATGGTCGAGAGACTCAACGCCCGATGTTCGAGCGCAACCGTCCCGAACAGTTCAGAGCGAATAACAAAGCGGACTGGATGGCAGCAGGGAACAAATTCAATGGTGGGACGCTAAAAGGCATTGCCAGCAAACTGGAGTATTTACAGAATTTAGGCGTTACAACCCTTTGGGTGAATCCGCCCTGGAAACAGCGCATAGATCTACAGACCTATCACGGGTATGGCATTCAGAATTTTCTGGACATCGATCCTCGCTTTGGAACTCGTCAGGATTTACGGGATCTGGTGGATGCGGCTCACGATCGCGGCATGTACGTGATTCTGGATGTGATTTACAATCACAGTGGTAGCAATTGGTTTTACCAAGATGAGGCAGATGGTAGCCCCAAGGAAACAATGCCCTACCGCTTCTCACCCCCATACTCTATACATGGCTGGCGATCTGCCCAGGGAAGTAGCATTCCAGAACCTGTGTCGATCGAAGATGGCGTGTTTCCGGAAGAATTTCAGAATCCAGACTGGTACAATCGCGCCGGAATGATTACCCAGTGGGAAGCGTCGGGATGGGAAGACCCGATGAATCCATTGGTTGAGTTCCGGCGGGGCGACTTTTTTGAACTGCGAGATTTTAACCTAGAGCGCGAGGATGTCATTGCGGCTCTAGCACAGTCTTACCAGTATTGGATTGCTTTAAGTGATTGTGACGGGTTCCGTGTGGATGCGGTCAAACACGTCTCTCCCTCAGCTTCGCGTCAGTTTTGCGATGCAATTCACGGTTATGCCCAATCGATCGGCAAAGACAATTTCCTGCTAGTCGGCGAGCTAACCGATGACAGCATGGTGCGCGGCTATCTGGATATTTTTGGTCGCAAGCTAGATGCCGTGCTGGATATCGTAGTTGCCCCCAACCGCTTGCCTGCCGTTGTCAAAGGATTGGCGCATCCCAACGATTTCTTTTGTCTATATGATGACAAAACCTTAGCTGGAAGTCAGCGGCAGTTGGGCATTTACCATGTATCTGTGCTGGATGACCACGATATGTCGTCCCGTCCTCGTAAGGAGCGGTTTGCTGCGCACAGCGACCAGATGCCCTATCGTTACGAACAGGTGGCTCATGCTGTGGGAATAATGTTGACGATACCAGGAATTCCTTCAATCTACTACGGCACCGAACAGGCGCTCGACGGCTCCCAGGATTACCACGACTACAGTTTGGAACCACAACACGAGTATATCGATCGCTACATTCGGGAATGTATGTTTGGTGGCAAGTTTGGGGCTTTCGGCACAGAAGGCTGTCACTTCTTCAACCCCAATCATCCTACCTACTTACGCATTGCCGCGATCGCTCGCATCCGCAATCGTCAAGATAGCTTGGGCAAAACCCTCCGTCGGGGTCATCTCTATCTCAGGGAGACTTCGTTTTGCGATCGCCCCTTTGCCATTCCTCCGGCAGGTGAAGTAATTGCCTGGGCACAGGTTCTATACACCACTGAAGTATTCATGGCACTCAATACCCATAGTTTGGGACAGCGGGGTGCATTTGTCACAGTGGATCGTTCCCTGCATTCTATTGGTTCCACCATGGCGATCCTGTATCGAAGCGATTGGAGCGATGACCAACTTCGTCATCCGCCTCAAGCTGAAACATTACCTGTCCAGGAATACCAGGGGCGTGCAGCGGTGCGGATTGATTTACCGCCTTCTGGGATGGTGATTCTGTCCTAGCTGAAACTTCAGTATGCAATAAAGTATCCCTCACGCCCAACCCTAGTTAAAATCATTGAACTTTTTATAAGGAGCCAGATTATGTCAAGAAACTTACTAGATCGACTGCGAGAAATGACTGTTGTCGTCGCTGATACTGGCGATATTCAAGCCATTCAGAAATTTACTCCTCGCGATGCGACGACGAACCCGTCCCTGATTACGTCAGCTGCGCAAATGCCAGAATATCAGGAGATTGTGGATGAAACCCTGCTTGAGGCAAAGAAAGATGCCGGATCGGGCGCAACCGAAGCGCAAATTGTGTCCCTTGCCTTCGATCGCCTCGCTGTTTCCTTCGGTAAAAAGATTCTGGAAATTGTGCCGAAGCGCGTTTCTACAGAAGTCGATGCGCGACTGTCCTACGACACCGAAGCCTCCATTGCCAAAGGACGCTATCTCATTTCTGAATACGAGAAAGCCGGAATTTCTCGCGATCGCATTTTGATCAAAATTGCCTCCACCTGGGAAGGGATTAAAGCCGCAGAAATCCTGGAAAAAGAAGGGATACACTGCAATCTGACTCTGTTGTTTGGCTTGCATCAGGCGATCGCCTGTGCCGAAGCAGGCGCGACGCTGATCTCTCCCTTTGTCGGGCGCATTCTAGATTGGTACAAGAAGGACACCGGACGCGATTATTCCCCATCGGAAGATCCAGGCGTGTTGTCCGTGACGGAGATCTATAACTACTACAAAAAATTCGGCTACAAAACCGAAGTCATGGGAGCCAGTTTCCGTAACATTGGTGAAATCACCGAACTGGCAGGCTGCGATCTATTGACCATTTCTCCCAACTTGCTGACACAGCTTCAGGAAACCACTGAAAAACTACCCCGCAAACTCGATCCAGAGAAAGCAGCTAAGATGAAGATTAAAAAACTAACCCTCGACAAAACCACTTTTGACCAGATGCACGCTGCCGATCGCATGGCCTCCGAAAAACTCAGCGAAGGCATTAAAGGCTTCAGTAAAGCACTGGAAATGCTGGAAAGTTTCCTGGCAAACCGTTTGGTAAGACTAGAAAGTGGCGCTAAAGTCGGCACTGCCGCTGCCAAGATTTTCCAGAGCTACGACCTGGATGGTGATGGCTTTATCACCCGCGAGGAGTGGATGGGGACGGATGCCGTGTTTGAAGCGCTCGATCAAGATCGGGATGGCAAAATCACCCCGGTCGAAATGGAGTCGGGCTTAGGCGCGATTCTGCAAATGGCAACTGTTTAGCAAATAACTCAATGTATGAAAATACTGGTAATGAATGCAGGTTCTAGTAGCCAAAAGAGTTGTCTATACGAGATAACTGGCGATCGTCTTCCCGATAAACCACCAGAGCCACTTTGGGAAGCCACTGTAGATTGGACGCACAAACAGGGCTTTGCAGAAATCAAAGTCAAAACAGCGGCAGGGGAGTTGTTAGCCGATATTTTCCAGAGCTACGACTTAGACGGCGATGGCTTTGTTTCCCGTGAGGAATGGATGGGTACTGATGCCATGTTTGATGCGATCGACATCGATCACGATGGCAAAATCTCTCCCACAGAAATGGGGTCAGGCTTGGGAGCAATTCTTCAGATGGCAAAGGAAGAAATTCCAACGCAATCTCGCCCTAAAGTCATCACTCATTTGTTAGAGACACTCTGGCAAGGCAAAGCTGCTGTCATTAGCCATCCATCGGAAATTAACGCAGTCGGGCATCGGGTGGTGCATGGTGGGCAGGAATACTGCGAAACAGTCAAAGTAACCGCTGAGGTGAAGTCCGCGATCGTCCGTCTCTCTGCCCTAGCTCCAGTTCACAACCCTGCCAACCTGGAAGGCATTGAAGCAGTCGAGAGCGTTTTGGGAACTGAAGTACCACAGTTTGCTATGTTCGATACTGCCTTTCACC
>JANMRU010000355.1:0-3235 GCA_031388585.1 Pseudanabaena sp. SOY_30_concoct_251
GCAAGCCAGATGGCAACTACCAACCAATTTCAGAATTTCGATGCCCAACTAGATTCTCTCCCTGCTGAGTTAAAAGGATTTGTGCGCATTTACAGGAGTGCGAGCGTGCAGATGGCCAATATGCAGGAGCAGGAACAACAATTGATTAATAACATTTCCCACGAGCTAAGGACTCCTCTAACCATCATTTACGGATACCTACAGAGTGCTTTGCGCCATAGCGATAATCTCACTAAGAATCAACGGGAAGGGCTAGAATTAGCTATTCAAGAAACCGACCGCACGATCTATTTGCTTCAGGAATTATTAGGCAGCGGAAGAGTTAACAATCAATCTATTGACTTCAATTGGGAAGACATTGATTTGAACGAACTAGTTTGGGAGGTTGTCGAGATGGTTAGAGATTCCCCTGTACCACCACCGAGCATCATCTTTGAGCGAGGTAAGTCTGCAGTTATGGTAAAAGGAGATCGGATGAGACTTAAGCAAATAATCTTAGGTTTAATTGATTATGCTCAATCATCAATCATGTTAAAACTGGAGCAGATTGACGATCTTATTATCTTGAAAATCTGCGATCGCGATCGCTATATTCCTCCAGAATTGCAATCTCGTATTTTCGACCGCTTTTCACGCCTAGATGCAACTCGAAACTCTGATGCCGATCCTAGTGCTTTTAGTTTGGCTACTGTTAAAGCACTAATCGAAGAGATGGGGGGGGAGATCGCGGTAGAATCTCAACTTACTAAAGGCTGTACATTTATGATCACGCTGCCTACCCTGGCTTTGGATTTTTAAAGTTATGAATGCTCATATTCTATTGGTAGAAGATGAAGTTAAACTAGCTCGATTTGTGGAATTAGAGCTAAGCAGCGAAGGATATCGCATTAGCGTTGCCCACGACGGTTTAACGGGACTAACAATGGCAAGGGAAACATCACCAGATTTATTAGTGCTTGATTGGATGTTGCCTGGACTAACGGGTTTAGAAATTTGTCGTCGTCTGCGCGCAACTGGCATTGACGTGCCAGTAATTTTGCTGACTGCAAAGGATGAGATTAGCGATCGCGTCGCTGGTCTTGATGCAGGAGCCGATGACTATGTGGTCAAACCATTTAGCATTGAAGAACTTTTGGCTAGAATCCGCGCCCATTTGCGGCGTACGCAGGAAAGCGATCGAGATATTTTGGAGTTTGAGGATCTGACGTTAAACCGACGCACTCGAATCGTGCGACGGGGAGAAAGAGAAATCGAACTAACCGCAAAGGAGTTCGATCTGCTCGAATATCTAATGACTTACCCCCAGCAGGTACTAACTCGAGACCAAATCCTAGAAAAGGTCTGGGGATATGACTTTATGGGAGACTCCAATATTATCGAGGTTTATATTCGTTATTTGCGACTTAAACTAGAGGCTGACAAGGAAAAACGCTTTATACATACTATTCGCAGCGTAGGCTACGTTCTGCGGAATTGATCGCGAGGACTTATAGGCAATTTTTGTTTTTTGAGATTATTGGTGAATGAGATTCAATTCCTGAAGTGGCTTAGAAGAACGATCCAGCGTTATGGTATTCGGTTGAGCAGCCTTACCGTTTATTTGCAGCGAGAACGTTCCCTGCTGCAAGCGCTCTAGATAGTAGACACCTGCATCGTTAGTAACGGAAAATATCCGCTGACCCGAAGTTGCTTGCACTGCTTCCACTCGCGCCCCGCTAATCGGCTTTCCCTGGTTGTTTGTGACAATCCCTGCCAGGGTATACGAAGGGATTAGAGCAACTGTCATAGGTGTATAGCTGCCAGCGACAACATCCACAGCATAGGCTTCTCCTATTGCTTGCCAGTCAGGCGGGAATCCAGACGGATCGAGGTCGAGCCGATACGTGCCTGGCGGTACGCGCACTAAGATGCGATCGCCCCCGATCTCTGCTTGAAATAATCGTAGGGACTGGTTATTCAGAATAATCAGCAACTCGGGAGAATCGGTATAGGCTTCTTCATCGGGATCGCGCTTGCTATTATTGTTTCGATCGAAAAACGGCTCGATCGATAATCCGCCCAGGGTACGCAGATAATCTGCACGGCGATCGCCAGCCCAAAGCTCAACAGACGCGATCGCCTTCTTTAGCTTCAGCCACAAAGCGATCGCATTGTCATCATATTCAGCTCAAGTGGGAGCGATCGCCAGCCCAAGTTATTTTGAAGAAATTTGAAATTGGTTTGACGCAAGCTTTTGCTTCAAACGTCCTGATATGAATCGGCGAGTGCCTATAATAATTGGCTCTCCACCTAAAACTTCAGGATAGCTGGTAACCTAGGGTGAGGAGGCTTTAGGTATAGCAGCAAAATTTATTGGTCTGTCATGACTTGACTTTAGAGTTGTTAGGAACTGGAAAATGAAACGGGTAGAGGTTTTGACTATTTTAGAAACCCATCAAGAAATGTTAAAAACATTGGGGGTGAAGACTCTCGATCTTTTTGGGTCTGTTGCGAGAGATGAAGCACGTCCTGACAGCGATGTTGATTTTCTAGTGGAATTTGCGATCGAAGCGACGTTATTCGATTTATTTCGCGTACAGCATTATCTAGAAGATATTCTTGGATGCAAGGTGGATTTAGGAACTAAATCGGCATTGAGGCAACATTTACGCGAGCCTGTATTGCAGGAGGCTATTCGTGCCTTCTAGAAGCTGGCAACAAAGAGTAGAGGATATTTTGGCTGCGATCGCAGATATTCAATCGTAGACAGTTGGAAAGACCCAAGCTGATCTTGAATCGAACCAGATCCTGTTAAGGGCAATTCTCGGCACTGGTTCCGCCGTATGGGGGGATAGCTCTAAACACTTGATATACAAGGATGATAGCCATGCGAGGAGCAATTCGGTATAATGCTTGCCATGCGGGCGTTTCACGGTTTTATCCCACACTACGGAACCAGTGCCCTGTGTTCAACTCCCAAGACAAACAAGGTGCGTTACATTTCATTAATGCACCCTACTGGAACTATGTTATGCCGCGATCAATGACGACTATTTTTATTGACACTTCAAACTGTCCAATCTTCGATTACTAACCCCGCCACTTTACCAAAATCTCGTTAGTGTCATGAATTATTCGCCACAGATTTACGGTCATGTTTAGCATGATCGCGCTCAATCACCAAGAAGAATACGGTTAAGCAACTGGTTTCGTGAGGGAAGGCACCAATTTCATCGGATTTGGTACGAAACTCGCG
>JANMRU010000379.1:0-14257 GCA_031388585.1 Pseudanabaena sp. SOY_30_concoct_251
GGATGATTCTGCCTTGGGCGATCGCCGCGCGATCGGATTTAATCAAATCGAAGCAAATAGATCGGCAATTTCAGACTGGCTGACCCGAATCGCACAAGATGCTTCTAATCCAGATCGCCTACTACCGGATGCGATCGGCCACAGCTTGGGTGGAGCCCTCGCCCAACTGACAGCCGCACAGCTAACCTCACTTGTTGGGGATATCGTTACGTTTAATTCGCCTGGAACCAGTCGCGCTGCTGCTAGTGATTTTTTGGATAATGGTGGTGCCGACAAAAATGTCACTCACTACGTTGTTAACGGAGATATTGTCAGCCTTGGAGGTGAGGCATTTCTACCTGGTACCGCTATCCTCCAATCATTTACCGATCCGCAAATCGATCCAACGCTTGTACTGCCTGGAGATCCCATTCTTGCACGAGATAAGCACACACGTAGAGATTTGCTTTCCAATCCTCCAAGTGGATTTAGTCAGACAGAAATCTCCGTCGAGCAATTGAATAGCCCTGCTTTTACCTATACCAATGATTCCAGTTTTAGAGAATTTAGTCTTGCTCTAGCTGTCGCTAATCCACAGCTATTGGTAGCATCAAGTACAAGGGGGGCTTTGGAATTCACTAGAACATCTGAGGGGTTTTCTTTCTTAGGTCTCATAAATCTTGCCCTGACGGCTCTGAACCCTATTAATCCAAATTTGCTGGTGGGTGACGGTCTCAATAATTTCGCACTAGCTTCACAAGGTAATGATAGCGTTTTTGGTGAAGGTGGCAATGATACGCTGTTTGGTGGTCAGAGTAACGATCTAATCTTAGGTGGGAGAAATGATGATTTGCTGTTCGGAGATCGCGGCGCTGACACAATATATGGCGGTAGGGGCAACGATACTCTTCTGGGTGGTAATGGCGACGATTTTCTCGGCGGCGATTTTGGCGTTAATATCTTAACTGGTGGAGGTGGATCGGATCGGTTTGTAATTCAGCCAAGTAGAGGCATTGACACTGTTTTAGACTTTAATATGGGCGAAGACTTTTTAGAACTTGCAGATGGCTTGCAATTTAGCGATATCTCGCTTGAGCAAAATGGCCTGAATACGTTAGTAAGAAGTAATTCTGATGGGCAGAGCTTGATGTTTCTGAATAATGTTATAGCTAGAACGATTGGTTTGAGCGACTTTCTCTCAATGCCTTTGCCGTTTCCTTAATGGGTTCCTTTGTATTAGGAGTGGCAATGCGATCGCATTGCAAGCTAATTAATGCAGCTCCGATCGCACTATCAACAACAGCCAGAAGGGGATTTTTCACTATTTCTTTAGTGCCTAAGTATTAAAGTTATCTTAAGAATTTCCCTAAATTCCGCTAGGACTATGCGTATTTAGTCGCAACTTAAATATAATAGGTGGGGCAAGTAATAATAAAAGTCCTACTGACTGCAACTATGATCGACACAATAAAACGCTCTAAGGTTGAAGGCATCAAAGAGCAAAGCAATTTTCTACGCGGCCCTATTGATGCCGAGCTCATTGATGGCAATAGTTATTTCAGTCAGAATGGCACACAAATCCTCAAGTTTCATGGTTCCTATCAGCAGAAAGATCGCGATTTAGAGAAATTAAAAGCTAAGGGCGAAGAACCCGCCTACAGTATGATGCTCCGCACCCGTAGTCCTGGTGGCTATGTCCCCTGGCAACTCTACATCGCCCTAGATAATCTCTGCGATCGCTATGGCAACCATACGCTGCGTGCTACTACGCGTCAGGGGTTCCAGATCCACGGCATCCTGAAACACAATATGAAGACAGTAATTGCCGATATTGTGCGCAATATGGGTTCGACTGTAGGCGCATGTGGTGACATCAACCGTAATGTCATGGCTCCCGCTGCCCCATTTAAAAATAAGCCAGAATACGAATTTGCACGGGAATATGCCGTCAAGCTTGCCGATCTGCTTGCTCCCCAAGCGGGAGCCTACTATGACGTATGGCTAGATGGCGAAAAGGTGATGACCGCAGAAGCCCCAGAGGTGACTGAAGCGAGACTGCACCCAGGTACAGGTAAAGCCAGTACGAATATTCCTGGCAGTCCTGAGCCGATTTACGGCACCTATTTTATGCCTCGCAAGTTTAAGATTGCGATCGCCGTGCCAGGTGATAATTCCGTAGATTTGTTCACCAATGACCTCTCACTAGTCGTAATTTTAGACAGTAACCAGCAACTAACAGGTTTTAATATTTATGTTGGTGGTGGGCTAGGCCGCACGCATAATAGCGATGCCACGATTGTACGGATTGCTGACAGTATCGGCTTTGTGCCCTTATCCAACCTGTATGAAGTTGTTAAAGCAGTTGTCGCCTTGCAAAGAGATTACGGCGATCGCCACAATCGCCGCCATGCCAGATTTAAGTACATCCTGAATGATTGGGGTGTCGAGAAATTTAAGCATGTTCTGCTGGATTACTATCCCACACCTTTAGAATCTGCTAAACCTTTACCCGAATTTGAATATAAAGACTATTTGGGATGGAACGAACAGGGTGATGGCAAATATTTCTTGGGTATCTCAATTGATAATGGCCGCATTCTAGATCGAGATGGCTTGCAGCTAAAAACAGCCCTGCGCGAAATTACGGATAAATTCCAACTCCCAATGTATCTAACGCCTAACCATAATCTCTTGTTAGGCGAAATCTCTCCCGCAATCAAGCCAGAGATTCAAGCAATTTTGGATCGCTGCGGTGTATTGTCCCCAGACAAAATCGATCCACTTACCCGCTATGCGATGGCTTGCCCAGCTTTTCCTACTTGTGGTTTAGCGATTACAGAATCTGAACGCGCTATCCCAGCAATTATTGAGCGTATTAGGGTTCTACTCGATCGCCTTGGTTTAGGTGATGAGAAATTTATTACGCGCATGACTGGCTGCCCTAATGGCTGTGCTCGCCCTTACATGGCAGAGTTAGGTTTTGTCGGCAGTGCTGTTGATGCATATCAATTGTGGTTGGGTGGTAACTTTAACTCCACTCGATTGGCTCAGCCTTATACCCAGCGCCTCCAAATTGACAAATTAGAGGCTACCCTTGAGCCGCTATTTATGTACTTTAAACGCGATCGCACAGAGGGCGAAGGTTTTGGTGATTTCTGCGATCGCAAAGGCAATGAAGATTTACGCGAATTTGTCGCCGCATACGTACCAGAGGACGTTGGTAAATTTGATGCTGCCGCTCGTAAAGATCAACGTCACCGCATAACGCTTTCATCATCCGTTTACGATCGGCTCAAGCAGGCTGCCACTAATGAGCAGAAAACGATGAAGGAAGTAGTAGAAAGTGCGATATCTAAGTATCTAGCTAGCGAATAGATTAAAACCGACTGAATTCATCCCCCAGCAGCTAATTTAGGCGACTGGGGGACTAAATGTGTAATGGTATTAAGTCTTGATTCTTTACATCTTAAACTTCGCGGTAATTCTCTGCATTGCTTCCTCGACATTTTCGCGGCTGTTAAATGCAGAAATGCGGAAATAGCCTTCTCCCGCTGCACCAAAGCCAGAACCAGGTGTTCCGACCACGTTGCAGGTGCTTAAAAGGCGATCGAAGAAATCCCAACTAGATAGACCGCTCGGTGTTTTTACCCAAACATATGGGGCATTGACACCACCGTAAACTGCTAATCCGGCTGCTGTGAGTTTCTCGCGGATAATTCGGGCGTTTTCCATATAGAAGTCAATCAGGGCTTTGACTTGCGTCTGCCCTTCCTCGGAATAAACTGCCTCTGCTCCTCGCTGCACGATGTAAGAGACCCCATTGAACTTCGTGGACTGGCGGCGATTCCATAGTTTCCATAATTCTACATCTGAACCATCAGCAGCTTTTCCTGTCAATGTTTTGGGTACAACTGTTAAGGCGCAGCGCGTTCCCGTAAAGCCAGCATTTTTAGAGAACGAACGAAACTCGATCGCACATTCCCGCGCCCCTTCAATCTCATAGATCGAGTGAGGAATATTAGGATCGGTGATAAAAGCCTCGTAAGCAGCATCAAAGAAGATAATCGAACCGTTGGCTCTAGCATAATCTACCCATGCTTGTAGATGCTCTCTAGTAGCAGTAGATCCTGTGGGATTATTAGGGAAGCAGAGATAGATTAAATCGACTGGCTGGGAGGGAATCTGGGCTGTGAAGTTATTCTCGGCGGTGATTGGCAAATATATAAGCCCCTCATATTCGCCGCGATTCCTTGCAGGATGCGTCCCGCCGTTAGCATCACCCGTATGCCCCGCCATCACATTAGTATCAACGTAAACGGGATAAACTGGGTCAGTAACCGCAATTGTATTGCGATCGCCAAAGATATCGAGAATATTGCCGCAATCGCACTTTGAGCCGTCAGAGACAAAGATTTCGGAGGCATCTACTTCACAACCGCGTGCTTGGAAATCACGGGCAGCGATTTTTTCGCGCAGCCAGGCATAGCCCTGTTCTGGTCCATAGCCTTTAAATGAGTCGCGATCGCCCATATCTTCTACAGCTTTAATCATGGCGGTGCGGCAGGCTGCGGGTAGCGGCTCGGTCACATCACCAATCCCCAGCCGAATAATTTTAGCGTCAGGATTGGCTTCGGCAAAGGCATTCACCCGTCGCGCAATTTCAGGAAATAGGTAGCCAGCTTTGAGTTTGAGGTAATTGTTGTTAATTGTTGCCATATTTCAATATGTTGTAAACGCGATGCTTTCCAAGATCTCGACTAGGGAACTTGCCAAGCCCTGACATGGTAATCATCTGGATGCGTGAATGTGTCTTGCCACATAATACCTGAATCGCCATCATGACCGTGATGGGAATGCGCGTGGGAATTAGGAGGATGTTCTTCATGGGAGTGGTCGTTGTGATGGTCGTGGTCGTGTGACGCATGGGAATGATCGCTATGCCCATTTTCCGCAACAGGGGAGTGAGAATGCCCATGGGAATGACTGTGACCGTGGTTAGTGTCGCTAGAAATGGCAGCGAGGCGGAACTTGCACATTTCACAGTTCATTTTGACTTCGCCCTGGATCGCTTCTGTTTCGCGATCGCGCAATATCTCAAACAAAACAGGATCGATGCCAATCTCGTTCAGGTTAATGATTTCCACCAAGTCAGAATTAGGCATATGTTCTTGGCGCATCTGTTCGGTGACAGTAAATATCTTTTTCACCAACGCCCCTGTAAACAGGAAGTATGGCAGCACGATAATACGCTTGGGTTGATAGAACATAGCGCGGCGGAAGCCTTCTTCGAGCCGAGGATGGGTAATGCCAATAAAACAAACTTCAGCAGTTTTATAGCCACTGCCTTCCCATAGAATGCGCGCAAATTTGCTGACATCGCTGTTGGCATCGGGGTCGCTGGAACCGCGTCCCACAAATAGAATCACCGTGTCTTCGCGGCTAATATTGTAAGGATTATGTTCGGGGCGATCGAGGGTGGCGAGGCGATCGCGCCACAGATCGAGCAACAAAGGCGTAATCCCTAAATGTCTGCCGTAGTGATATTTCACCTCGGGATGCTGCTGGCGAATGCGATCGAGTTCGTTGGTGACATCAAACTTGCTATGTCGGGCAGCGAACAACAGTAACGGCAGCGCCGCCATTTCCGTATAGCCTGCGGCAAGGCATTGTTCTACACCTTGGGCGATAGTTGGTTCGGTTAGCTCCAGAAAACAGGGAATTACTGGACGACTGCGATCGAACTCTTGGTAAGCAGTGGCAAAGTCTAAAAAGGTTTGCCTGCCTTCGTTATCTCTAGTCCCATGCCCAATTAATAATAGGGGTAATGGCCGAATCTCAGCCTGGATCTCAGCAACTGGAACGGATGACTGAAGAGTGGAATTTTCTGACATGATGCGAGGACTCCTTTCCTGTGCGACGCAAGAAATAGAGTGATAAAGCAAAATCCTATGGGCGTTCCGACTGTTACGGCTGCGGCACAGTGTTGGACTTACGCCAAGCTTTCCCCGCAGGTTTACTAATCACAATGTGCTTATAGAGCATACACTACTACCTTTTCCGATAGTGCCATTTTTTTGTGAGGGTGTGTCGCTCATTGCGCGTTACACCTTCACCGCTCTAACTTCACCGCTCTAAAACTCCTAAGCCATCACCATGCCACCATCGACGTTGAATACTTGCCCCGTAATATATGATGCTGCTGGATCGGCAGCAAGAAAGCGCACCATACCTGCCACTTCTTCGGGAGTGCCATAGCGACCAAGGGGAATAAACTGTAATATCCCTTCGGACTGCACGTCAGCGGTCATGTCAGTGGTGATAAACCCAGGCGCAACTGCATTGACGGTAATGCCACGACTGGATAGTTCTTTAGCAACGGTTTTGGTAAAGCCAATTACGCCAGCTTTAGCGGCGCTATAGTTCGCCTGCCCGGGATTGCCCATCTGTCCTGCCACAGAAGCAATGTTGACAATCCGTCCAGATTTTTGCTTCAGCATAATTTTGGCAACGGCGCGGGTACACAAAAATACGCCCGTGAGATTAAGGTCAATTACAGATTGCCAGTCTTCAAGCTTCATGCGCAACAGCAGCGTGTCTTTGACAATGCCAGCATTATTTACGAGGATATCGATCCGTCCCCATTTATCCATGGCTGCTTTGATTAGCATATCGACATGGTCAGTTTGGGATACATTTGCTTGTATGGCGATCGCCTCACCACCTGCTGTCTCAATATCTTGCACGATCGCATCAGCCGCCGCACTAGAACTGGCATAATTCACTACGACCTTGGCACCTTCACTAGCCAAACTAAGTGCGATCGCGCGTCCGATACCCCTTGAAGCGCCAGTTACAACGGCGACCTGTCCTGCTAAATGTCCCATTTGCCAAAGAAAAATAAAACTTACTTACCGAAGTGTAGCAACAAATGTTACACTCAGATCTCGCGCGTATTTTTTAGTGTGCGGGTGTAGTTTAGTGGTAAAACTCTTGCCTTCCAAGCAAATGTTGAGGGTTCGATTCCCTCCACCCGCTTCAATTTCCGAGAATCTGTTCAGAATATGCAGTATTACTTACCCTGATGTTGGCAATATAGGTTCCAGAATCGCAAAGAATGTGAAGCACCTATAGTAAACCATCCTTAAGATGTAACCATTGTCTCGTGGATCTTTAAGTATCTGATAGTAAAAAATATCAGGATGGCGGCCTTTTATCTGAACTCTGCCGTTTTCTTCTCTAGCAAATGCTTGTTCCATTTCATGTAAAGAAGGGTAATTTGGCTGTTTCGATAAATCTGACGTAAGCATGTGTGGGCAGTGTATCTGACAATCTCCTAGCCATCTCTTCTGGAAGTTTAATTCATAATAATAGAGCGCACGGGCAGTAGATTCAATTACTCTGTCAATACGATGTTTATCGAAAGTGACCGACAAAGTTTCAAATGACCCATCTCCGTCAACAACTTTAACCAATTTAGATCTTGAAAAAAACTTTGGTGCTAATGCCCAGTTATTTCTTTTTAAGACCTTAAACCATTTCTCTATAAATGGCGAAAAGGCAAGATTGCGGTTTGCCGCCGCCATGACAATTGATAAAGCTGTATATTCATCATCTATTGCTCGGCTTTCATTATGTTCAGCACAAGAGGGAACTACTAGTAGATTGTCCCTATAATGAGGCCTACGACGAGGGAAATATTTTTGCTTTGGGAAGAAACATTTTGGAGGAGCATGTTCTTCGCTCGTTGCAAACTCATCACAAAAGTAACACTTTTTTCCATTAAATTCTCTTTTCATAGGAATTCTAAAAGTTGGCGAGCTCTAATCTAATGAACGAAGATCAATCCAGTGGCCTTATACTTGCAATCTTTTGGCTGTCAGCATAGTGTTTTTCAATCATTTCAACCGATGTATCACACCATTTAGCAATTGCCATTACGCGAGAACCTTTAATAATCTGTGTTGTTATGAAAGTATCTCTACAGCAGTAAGGTGTGGTGTCTGGCTTAATTGGGTTTACAATCACATTCCATGCTTTGTTAGAGAAATTACCGTAGTTGATTGCTTTGCCAGTAGGACTTGGAAAAACTAAATCATCTGGAGCAGCATTGGTCGGTTTAATAGCTTCAAGCAATGCTCTGAGACTAGCAGAGCAAAAGAAAGTACGAGTCTTGTTATTCTTACTACCTTTATTCCTATGTTGTTTACCATCTGATGTAGTTACTGTAGATCCATCAAACAAAACACTTGAGAAGTCAGGGCTAACCTGCCTCCATGTTAAACCAATCGCCTCAGATGGCCGACAACCAGTCAGAAACATAAATTCAACAAATGAAGCATAGTGGGAATAACTGAACCCGCACTTGCCCCTACCATTCCAGTTCCCAGAATGATTTTTGAAAGCTTCAATAACATCATCCCTTTCTGCCTCAGTAAAAGCATTAGGCTTAGGATTTAATTGATAGTTAAACTGACCCATTTCTTTAGCCATACCTTCGTATGGATTTCCATCAATTAATCCATGTTTAACAGCAAACTTGCAGGCAGAATTTAATTGCATCAAACAACGCTTAATCATTCCAGGTGTTGTTCCCTGACCAACAGTGCCCTTGGCCAGTTCTCCCTTTACCAGCAAAGCATCAAGGATACTTACATCGCCAATTTTCTCGAATCTTTTAGTAAACTCTGCTAAGGATTGAAGAGTTTTAGCTTTTGATGCAGTGTGCGCAGACTCAACATACTTATTCCAGATTTCTAAAACTGTTGCTTGAGGCTTGATGTCTGGAACTAGCGTTAAATGTCTAGTGTAAAATGGCTGAGGCTTATACGTGTCCAATGATGAGTGGCTGTTTATTGGCTGAGGTTGTTTCATGCTTTTGACTTTAATGCTATCCCAGATAAAGCTTTCACTCGCTCCTCTGTTAATCTATTATAGTATGGAATGTCCTAAAGTCATTCTATTGAACAAGAGAATAATATTGAGAAATATATTTTGCTTGATATTCTTACTGTTAGCATCTGGTTGTGTAACTGCTAATGTTGGCAATGTTGCTTCAAGGAACGATCGCAAAGGAGGATCGGTACAGCAAGTTGAAGCAAATAAACTGCCTGAGACCGATCGCCTTGTCAGATTGCGCAAAGGTATTAACCTCAGTAATTGGTTTGCCCAAGGGAAAAGTGGCGACCTGGGGCATGTTAAGACTTTTATCAGCATCACCGATATCCAAGAAATTAAAAAGCTGGGCTTTACCCATGTGCGAATTCCCATTGAGCCTAGCTACTTTTTAGATGAAAAGCATCCTAGCCAACTCAATCCTAAATATTTAGCAGAACTTGATCGCGCGATCGCCTCAATTACTTCCCAGGATTTAGCGGTAATTATCGATTTGCATCATCCAGGTGATGAATTTAGGAAACGTCTGGCGCGTGACGATCGCTTTGTAGCGACACTGGAAACCCTTTGGCGTAGGCTGGCTAGTCGTTATTCCAGTTACAGTCCCAATCTAATATTTTTTGAAGTATTGAACGAACCAGCATTCACCTACATGTTTGACCGTAAGCAAACAGGGATCGAGCGTTGGGTTAGCGTACAGGAGAGATTGGTTAAAGCTATACGAAAAAGCGCTCCCCAGCATACGTTGATTGTCAATGATGCGGACTTTGGGAATATCGAGCATTTGCGCCAGATGCCCTTACTCGCAGACAAAAATGTTATCTATAATATTCATTTCTACGAACCAATGATATTCACCCACCAGGGGGCAGATTGGATTAAGCACTTCCAAGACTTGCAGGATATCCCCTATCCTTTCACTTCCCAAGGATGTCAGAACATTCAGCCGAAGCTCAAATTAGAGGCTAGACAGATGGTTGAGTGGTACTGCAAAGAAAGTTGGGGAGAACCACAGCTAGAAGCAGAAATTGCAAAACTCGCAGCTTGGCAAAAAGAACACGATGTCAAATTGCTAGTGACTGAGTTTGGTGTGTACAAGCAAGCAACTATTCGCGATCGCCTTAACTGGATTAGACATGCGCGATCGCTGTTTGAGAAATATGATATTGGCTGGACTATGTGGGAGTATGAGGGAGGCTTTGGCTTAACTAAAGAAGTCGATCAAAAGCGAAAAGTCGATCCAGAAGTAGCTAAGGCATTAGGTCTCAAAGAATGAATGAATTAATAGATCTCCCGCAGGACGCACGGCAGTATGCCCCAGCTACCCAGCGCAATCGCGAAGCGATTCTAGAAGTGCTCTTGCAAGTTTTACCACCAACGGGAACAGTGTTGGAAATATCTAGTGGCACAGGAGAACATGCGGTTTTTCTGGCACCACAGCTTCACCCTCGCAAATGGATTCCTTCCGACCCAAATCCGATCGCGATCGCTAGCATTGCATCATGGCGACAGTATTGTCCTGCTGATAATTTGTGCAAACCGATCGCTCTAGATGCCAGTGCGCCAATCTGGTCAATTGAACTGGATGAGCGATCGCTATCTTCTGCAAATGTTGATTTCAAACAAGACCCACTTACCGCGCTCGTTAACATCAATATGATTCATATTGCTCCCTGGTCAGCTTGTCTGGGATTGATGGCAGGCGCAGGCAGGATTTTAGCTCCTGGTGGCATTCTATACCTCTACGGCCCTTTCAAACTAAACGGCGAGCATACAGCATCCAGTAATGCTGAGTTCGATCGGAGTTTACAGCAACAGAATCCAGAATGGGGCGTGCGTAATCTTGATGATGTCGTTGCGATCGCAAAAGCTCAAAATCTCTCGCACTTGAGAACCTTTCAAATGCCCGCTAATAATCTTTCAGTTGTTTTTGAACGAGATCGCAAAATATAGCGATCGCCTAGATCGTATTGACAGATTTTAATTGGGGGTGTGGGGGCATTGCCCCTACAGAGGGGTTCTACCCCTCCACCCCGTCAACCACCTAATTGGCGATAGCTATAGTTGAAAAAGCCTATAATTAGCACTATTGATTTGCATAAAACCCATTTCTTAGATATTGAAATTAAGCAATATCAGAGGTAAATCCCTTTTTAGGAGACTGCTTCAGTTTTAGTTTGCGTTGAATATTCTTTAGCTTCTTCATTTGCTTCTCACATAGCTCTTGCAACTCCACCTGACTAATTTCTGTGCCGCGTTGTGTATCTGTTGATTTGTCAAATAGGATGAGACTATCTACTTCCTTTAAACCTACTAACCGAAATAAAATCTCAATAATTCCTGTTTCTGCACAGATAAGTTTAGGGTCACCTAATTTGAGACGCTCTAGATTCGCAGCCGTACTGCTGCAATAGGCATAGACAACATTTTTTTCTACTTCAGGTGTGTTGCGATTGCTAAGCGTCGTGAGCAACCAGCTACCATCTTGGGCTTGCAAAATATAGTAGTTATTGTGATGGAGTTGCATCGCGATCGCTTTTAGTACCACTGCAAGCACTTTTGTAATGCCTGGTGTAATTCCATCTTGTGGAGCATCTTCAACCAATTGGTCGATTTGCAGATTTAAGTTTTGTTCGCTCACTTTAGTACATTCCCACTCAAATATTAATAACCAGTTTTTCTGCTGGCTTAATCGATCGCTTAAACAACATCTTAACGGCTTTAGCGGCAACTTTTAGAGCGTCATACCATAACTTCTTCACCCCAAGAATAGTTTGTAGGCTAGGTTCTGGCTTTCATCCCAATAGCGATAGCCGAGTGTATCGAGAAATGCTTGCCAAGCTTGCATCTCTTGCGGCGGAACCTGTATCCCTAAGACAATGCGGCCATAATCTGCTCCATTGTTACGATAGTGGAACATACTGATATTCCAGTTGGGACTCATAGAACTGATAAATTTCATCAGCGCACCTGGTCGTTCTGGAAACTCGAAACGGTACAGCAATTCGTGGTCGGCGAGGGGAGAGTGGCCGCCCACCATATGGCGAAGATGTAGCTTCGTTAGTTCGTCATCGGTGAGGTCAATTGTTTTAAATCCTCCAGCTTCAAAATTCTCTGCTAATTCGATCGCATCGGCGCGGTTTTGGATTTGCAATCCGATAAAAATATGCGCCCCTCTGGTATCAGCAATGCGATAACTAAATTCCGTGAGATTACGTCTGCCAATCCGTTCGCAAAATTTGCAAAGACTCCCAGGTTGCTCGGGGATCTCGACGGCAAAGATTGCTTCGCGACGTTCGCCAAACTCTGCCCGTTCCGCGACAACGCGCAGGCGATCGAAATTCATATTTGCACCGCAGGCCACAGCAATTAAGGTCTGTCCCTGGATTTGTTCGCGCTCAACATAGGCTTTTGCACCGGCGATCGCCAATGCCCCCGCCGGTTCTAAAATTGATCGCGTATCTTCAAAAACATCTTTAATCGCGGCACAGGTATCGTCCGTATCGACCAGAATAATCTCATCAACGTATTGCTGGCAGAGGCGAAAGGTTTCTTCCCCTACTTCGCGTACTGCGACACCATCAGCAAACAAACCTACATTGGCTAGACGCACGCGATGCCCAGCCTTGAGCGATTGCGACATCGCATCAGCATCGACAGGTTCAACTCCAATAATCTTAATTTCAGGCCGCAAGCGCTTCACATAGGCGGCAATCCCAGAGATTAATCCACCGCCACCGATCGCGACGAAAATTGCATGGATCGGTTGCTGGCACTGGCGCAGAATTTCCATACCGATCGTCCCCTGTCCGGCAATCACTTCAGGATCGTCAAAGGGGTGAATGAAGGTTAAACCTTTCTCTGCTTCTAGTTGGCGGGCATAGGCATAGGCATCGTCGTAGGTATCCCCATGCAACACCACTTCGCCACCACGGGCTTTCACAGCATCCACTTTCATCTGCGGCGTGGTCACGGGCATCACGATTATGGCGCGGGTTCCTAGACGAGATGCCCCTAGAGCCACACCTTGGGCGTGATTTCCTGCGGAAGCGGCAATTACCCCCTTGGCGAGCAAATCCGGCGACAGGTTTACCATCTTGTTATAGGCACCGCGCAGTTTAAACGAAAAAACCGACTGCATATCTTCCCGCTTCAGCAGCAACTTATTATTTAGCCTTGCTGAAAGGTTGGGTGCATACTCCAATGGTGATTCTTGGGCAACATCGTAGACGCGGGCGGTGAGGATCTGTACCAGATAGTCGCAATACATTTGGGCGAAAGGCAGAGCAAATGCCGTATGAGGGATAGTTTTACTCTACCTTAAGTGTGACTTGTGATCGGGTGAGACCGCATTAGTTGGCGCATATAGTTGCGATCTAAATTTCGCGATCGCATGATTACTTCCGACATTGGAGGGAAGAGGGTGCGAACAGACTACCAATTGATGCGTGCTTTCATACCTACATCACACCAGCAGCCATGATTGAAGCAGGATCCGAGATCACCTCTAGCGTTATCTGGGAGGGATTAAATGGATCTAACACCCCTACAAATTGCCTAAAAAAGTTAAGGTCATCTATACTAGCATTTGGCAAATTAATATCTATTATAAATGTACCCACTGAAAAGCCAATGGCACCAAGGCTGCCTGGGGGATTACCAGTGGCTATCACAACTTGTCCATCTTGAACGAGGCGATCGGTTCCAGTGGCACCTTTAAAACGGCCGGTCCCTCCGATGATGGTGGCAACACCTTCCTCATGGAAGACCCCAGTTAGGGGGTCTGCATAGGCAGTGAACGCACCAGGGAAACCCCGCTCCAAGAGTAAGTCTCCGGTGAGTTCGAAGCGCGTCGACGCAAAGTGTCCTTCCAACGTTAACTCAAGTCCGGTGATACCATCTGGAAGCAGTCCAGTTCTACCAGTCGGGGCAGTTTGGCTCACACCTTCGCCTGTAATCCTGCCCAAGTTGCTGTCTCCACGGAAGATCGCATAGTTTGCGGGTTCTTCACTCCTGGTGAAGCTAAAGGGGGCGGTGAAGAAGGTACTTGTGGCGTTCATCGTGATTTGCAAATTTAGTTCCATTATGGAATCTCCTATTCTTTTGTGAGTGAACTCAGGGTGTTCCGAATCTAATTGAGAAGTTGCCGCAACTATGGACTGAACTTTAGGTGGGAAGGTGAGATCCTTCTGTGCAGTTCAGTGGAGCGCTCAGTCGCGTCGCAGCAAATTCCGAAGCTAACTATCCCATTGCAGAGCATAGTCCTCATCAAGATCCGAGTTGGCAGAAGCAGCCTCAGCCTATTCCAGGCAGCTCTTCGCATTCAAAAGAAAGCGCTCGCGGATTGCTCGTCGCCTCTCGGCCGACGCGACCGGGGAGTGATAAG
>JANMRU010000403.1:0-13235 GCA_031388585.1 Pseudanabaena sp. SOY_30_concoct_251
AAGGCCTCCTTTTGTGCTCAGTGCGGACATCCCATCCGCGGCGACGGGCGATTCTGCGGCTCGTGCGGGAAGCCGGTCACCTGAGACGGGGCCGCCCGGGACACACCCAACGCGAATACCGAGCGTCCTTGCGAGAACCCACGTTCCACTGACAGCGAGGACAAGGCAGCAAAGGAGAGAGACGATGGCGCGTTAAATCCGTGCCGCGGCGTGCACTGCGGTTTGAGGCGGGTGCCTGCGGCGAATTCCGCGAAGAGATCGTGCAGCCCTGCGAGCGGCACCTGCGCATCGACCAGTTGCGCAAAGGCTCAGAGCTCTCCAAGGAACAATTTAAAGCGATTGCTACTCGCATGGAAAACAAAAGTTTTTGCGGTATCCCTGTAACTGTGACAGTCCAAGAAGGCGAGCTAAGCTGGCAAGGAGCAACATTGACTATGTCGGCAGTCCGTTATCGAGCCAGTGTAGTATTTAAAAATGGCGAACGTCTTGTCCAACTCACAACAAGCGGCAACCAGGCATATCAGAGGGCCGCAACTATTTTTGATTCCCTAAGATGTCAGTGAGCAATTAATCTCCCTATTCTTGACTCTGTTGCCACAGTAATTCGCAGGTATTGCCACTGTGACTCTCAATAAAAACACTGAGGATATTTTTAGCCAACTCCTAGCTCGTTAGGAAAGATATTAATTGGGTGCTGGGGTATTGCCCCCACGGAGGGGTAGAACCTCTCCACCCCGTCCTAACCTAAATTGGCGATAGCTATAAAAGGCCCAAAATTAGTAGTTAGGTTTGTATTGCAAAAAACAGACTTTGGAATCAAATAGTGTTCCCAAACATCTGCGATTTAGAATAAATGACGAATTATGCTCTTTCATGAGGAAGTTCCTGACCTCATTGTTTTTTTGGGTACAGGCAGTACCAAAAAAACTGGATTATCATAATCATGAGCTAATATGTAAAAATTGAAAAGTCAGGAGAAAGCATTACTAATGCAGGATTATGGTTGTTGATCGTGAATTAAAGAATTCGAAACGATGAACTTTTTGAGGAATTAATCAGTCAAGGAACTTTAAAGCTATAACTTAGTCCAGTTTTCAACATGTGGTTTGATTGTTAGCAATACTTAAAACTCAGTCACGACAATTACATTTACATGATCGAATAATTCATTTACTTTTTATTTAGGAGTGGGCTTTGATGGTCTTTATGGATCTCAGTCTCTTCAACGTAATCTTCCCTTTTTCTCTGTTTATCTATTGTGGGAGGTCGAATTGCAGAAAAGGTGTGACCGAAATCGAAAGCGTTCTAAACAACGAGCCATCTATTGCCCAATTCACGGCTGCTGTCTCGATAGCGCGAGTCAAAAATATCAGTTGTTTGCCGATTGCGCCGAACAACTTCAGCAGCGGGGCATGCCGAGACGAAATGCCTTAATGCTGGTAGCAAATCAGGCGGCAGTCCCTCTAGAGGGAGAGTGGGTAGAAGCTTTTTGGTGCAAAGAGTGTCAGCAAACAAATTGGTATCACGTCCGTAAGCGCGAAAATCGCATCTTTGAAGTTTCACTAGCGCCGCGAGACCTTTGGCAGTATGCAACAGGAGCGATCGATCCCGACGGGAATCCTTCTGTTGGCGAATTTACTCGTAGGAACGCGCGGTTGCTTAACTATGGTGGCATCAAGGACTTCAAGTTTGTGGGGTAAGTTTTTAGCCCCATTTCCTCTCTAAATGAAGCTCTTGAACCTGTTTTAACAGGCAGCTAGTTTAGTGCGAGCAGGGTAGATAAACTAATTACACGAGCAGGAATTTACAGACCTTGAGTAAAACGAGTAAGAGTTCTATCCAAATTGTATACACCCCAGAGAGTCGAGTTCGCCATCCCCTGCTGCTGTTTAAAGAGATGTGGCGCGATTTGTTGGCATCGCGGGAGTTGGCGTGGCGGTTGTTAGTGCGCGATATCAGCGCTCAATACCGACAGTCATTGTTAGGAGCTTTTTGGGCGTTTATACCTCCTGTAGTGACAGCATTGGGACTCGTGCTGGCTCGAAATTCTGGGGTAGTAAATATTCCCGAGACGGATTTGCCTTATCCCGCCTATGTCATGTTCAGCATGGCTCTGTGGCAGACATTTGTGGAGGCATTGAATGGCCCCATCGCAGCTGTAGGTGGAGCCAAGTCGATGCTGGCAAAGATCAATTTTCCACGCGAGGCGATCGTTCTAGCCAAGTTAGGGGAGGTATTTTTCAACTTTGGCATTAAACTGATCCTGATTCTGGGGTTGTTTCTGTGGTTTCGGATTCCAATCACCTGGAATGTCCTGCTAGCTCCGGTGGCGTTAGTCCACCTCGTAATATTGGGAACAGCGATCGGGTTATTGTTGGCTCCGATTGGGGCACTCTATGGCGATATCTCTAAACTGCTAGCAATAGCTATTGCACCCTGGCTGCTGTTGACGCCCGTGATTTATCCGGTTCCCAAGGGTGGCTGGTTTGGGGCGATAGTCAATTTCAACCCAGTAACGCCTTTGCTAGTAACAACCCGAGAACTTGCAACCACTGGGATTGTTTCCGATCCAGTTGGCTTTTGGGTGGCAAGCGCGATCGCGCTGGTTAGTCTGCTGGTAGCCTGGGTAATGTATCAGCTAGCGATGCCGTTTATTGTGGAGCGGATAAGTTCGTAGAATGTTCCCTCGCCTTACATGAGGCTAAAATTTAATATTATTCAGTATCCCCTATGACATTAGCCCTGCCAGATCAAACGATGCATAAGCCCTCTGATGGCAACGACGATGTGGTGTTGTCTGTGAAGTCTATCTCGAAGCGATTTTGTCGGGACTTGAAGAGATCGCTATTTTATGGGGTGCAGGATATGGTGGGGGAGGTATTTGGCGCTCGTCGGAAAGAGGTGGAGCTACGAAAGAGTGAGTTTTGGGCACTCAAGGATGTGAGTTTTGAGCTGAAGAGAGGGGAAGCACTGGGGTTGGTGGGGGCCAACGGGGCGGGGAAGACAACGCTGTTGCGGATTATTAGTGGGTTGATAAAGCCGGATCATGGGTCGGTGGAGGTGCGTGGCCGAGTAGCACCGTTGATTGCTTTGGGGGCAGGGTTTAGCCCAATTTTGACTGGACGGGAAAATATATATGTGAATATGTCAATTTTAGGTCTCTCAAAGGAAGAAATCGATCAGCGGTTTGATGAAGTAGTTGAGTTTGCGGAGATTGGTGATGCGATCGATTCGCCTGTACAGAGTTATAGTTCGGGGATGGCGGCAAGACTAGGATTTGCAAGTGCGATTCATACTCAACCAGATATTCTTCTGATGGATGAGGTGCTAGCTGTAGGAGACATCAAGTTTAGATGCAAGTGCTATCGGATGCTGAATAAGTTGGGGAAGAGCGGTACATCTTTTGTTTTGGTCTCTCATAGCGCTAATTCCATTCTTTCTGTATGTGACTCAGGAGTTTATCTTTCTAAAGGTAAATCTATTGCAACTGGTGAAGTCAGCGCAGTGATTAATCAATACGAAAGAGATTTATTTGTCAGTGAGCTAGAAACAGCAGAAGGGTGGATTTCTTTCCCAGAAAAAAACAAAGATGAAAGCTTCGGCTTGGATATTGTTTATCTTTGCTTTAAAGATGAAGAAGGAAATATTCTCCAAACTCCTGTTAGTGGTAGGCCAGTCTATTTTTGTATTGAGTGTAAAGCTCACGAAGAAATTATAAATGCTTGTGTTGATGTTTTGATTAAAGACCAATTTGGTGAAGGAGAATGGATGCTCCGATTAACCAATGTAAAAGACGATCGCCAATTGCATATATTACCAGGTCGCCAGGAAATACAGCTACGAATGCCATACTGTTGCTTGAAACCTGGTGTATTTGTGATGAAATTAAGCATACAACGTGAGAAGCTCGAATATCTTGATGCTGTTGAATCCTTTAAGTTCACAGTCATTGAATCTGAAAACATGAGTAATTGTATGTTTTATCAGCCAAGAGAATGGGAAATTGTCAGCAAAGATACATTAGCTATCATCGGTAATTTAGCCAACTAATTCCATTAACTCGGCAACTTGAGATATTAAAGAAGATACAGATGTTTCAAGGAGCACCACCTAAAATTGTATGCTCAATTTTTCCAGGTTAATAATCCATTTGAGTTAGCCCGTAGAGAAGCGTTAGCATGAATTATGATTACCTTTGCAACATTTCACATTGACCTTAAAAGAACTCAGGCGAAGGCAATAAACTCCCTAAGTTCAACATTACGAAATCGCTATTTTGTACTCATAGGACTAATGTTTCGCTCTGCCGAGTTGTTCCATCCACAATGCAATAAAGTGGTCTTGAGCGATCGCGAAACTTGTTTCGATAAAATAAACAACGATATTGATATATTCCGAAGTAATATTGAAGCTGATGCCCCTGTGATGTTTAGCAGGTTGTTTTGCCAGATTAACTATGTCCAGCAGAATGGATGTGCAAATAATTTAGTGATGTTAGATTCTGATATTCTGATTAATGGCGATCTTGATTCCCTATTTCATCAGGATTTTGATATTGCCCTAACTTACCGTAAACATGAGAATATGCCAATTAATTGGGGTATCATGTTTATCTCTAGGCATAATCCAGAAAAGGTTGTTAGTTTTTTGGAGAAAGTACTATCAGTTTATCGAGAAAAGTACTTTAAAAGCGATATTTTTTGGTGCGATCAGTATGCACTTATGGATGTAATTGGATTGAATCAATTCAACCAACGCCAATCCAACTTTATTGAGATTGATAATACAAAAATCCTGTTTATACCATGCGAAGTTTATAATTATTCTCCCGAAGATAACCCTAAGACTATATTGACAGCATTCAGGAAACAAAAGATTCTTCATTTCAAAGGAAATCGCAAGCGATTTATTGAAACCTACTGGAATGCCCACTTAGCATATCGCGAACATTGGAGTATTAGGCAATTACTTCAGACGATTTCTAGTCGCTTTGAGATAGTTTCAATGTTATTTCCAGAAGTGTATATGAAGCACTTGCGAAGATTTAAATATCTTTTCAATAAGTAGATAGGCTTTGAAATCATCGAGACACGGCTAAAAAATACTCATAATCAAGCAAATCAAATACATACTTCTAGAAATCTCTTGACATTTTAAATACATTTTTAATTTTTTATCAAAATTTTGTATGGGTTACTCACTTATCTCACTATCTCGTATATTGAAAGACGAATCACTTTTTAAGGGTAAATCCATACTCACACTTGGCACTCTATTTCCTTATCTTAAGCCTTCCGAATTTGACGCACTACAGAAATACTATCCCAAAAAAGATATTGAAAGTCTTCGCCAAGTTTCTAAAGAGAAGTTTTCAGAACATCTATTTGGGAACCTTGTTGGTGCTAAATGCATACATTCAATTGATGTAAGTGATTACCAAGAATCCCAGATAGTATGTGACCTTAATCAACCTATATCTTCGTCTTTAGCAAATTCCTATGATGTCATTATTGACGCAGGAACTTTAGAGCATCTTTCAAATTTCTCCTGCGCATTAGAAAACTTTTTTACTATTTTAGTAAAAGGTGGTATTTACTATTTTGGACTCCCCTGTAACAATTGGATTGATCATGGGTTTTTTCAGTTTTCACCTACTTTTTTTATAGACCTTTGTATTGATAATGCAAATCTAAAATTATTAAGACTCGATTTTGATGTCTTCGACGGCTCAACATCTTATTGCTCACAATCTTATTCCATTTTCAACGAACAGAATTATGTTCTCAAGTCTATTTATCATTCACGCAATCGTTTAAATGTATCAGGAATTATCCAAAAGGAGGATACAGGTTTTCAATTATCCCTTGTTCAATCAAAATATCGCAATCAATATAATACCGTAAAGATTCATTCGCCTGAACCAATAAGTCTAGATCCCGAGGTTATCACTAAACCAACATTATCTACTCGACTAAAATCTAAAGCCAACCATTTAATTGACAGTTATTTGAACTTTATTGCCATATCTTCACTGATTCCATTATCTTTTAAGATTAAATTTTTCAGGATCATACCTAGCTTTTCTAAATTCCTCAGACATCCTTTTAGCTCGATTTCATATATTCTAATTCTAGCAAGCCGCAATGGCCGCTTGGGGCATCAAGATAGTAAATAACTATAACTGAGTGGATTTTGCTGCTGCAATCAATAAAGCATTTCTTATTCTTTATCTTGGTTTGCAATCAGTGATTTCACTATATATTTCGGTTATTCAAGGAATTCTGTATCTTCCCAAAAAGGGTTTTTATTTTAATGGATAATTGCTTTATTAACTATAAATTATTGCAAAGTTTCGATATAGAAAAGTTTAAGCAAAACAATCCATTTCCTTGGTTTAATTTTCAGACTTTCCTGACTTCAGAAGCGTTCAAAGAACTTTGCATAAGCTTTCCTCCCTTAGAGATTTTCGAAAAACATGCCGAGATTGAGAGAGGTTATGGTCAGCGGCCCCACAATCGTTATTATTTGGCCTATGAAGATTCAATATATAGCGACCTTCGTCGAGAACAGGATCAAGGTATAGCAAAAAAAGAAAATTTGCCCATACCTTGGCAAAGATTTATAGAAGAGTTGGAAACCAATCAAATATATAACGATTTTATTAAATCTGCGTTTGAAGTATCAAACTATCAGGTGCGCTATGCTTGGCACCTTGGATTTAATAGCTCGGAAGTTTCTCCTCACCAAGATTCCGAAAAGAAGATAGGAACTCACATCTTCTACTTTAATACTAGTGAGGATTGGGAAACAACTTGGGGTGGTTCAACATTAGTGCTAGGAGGGAAGTCAACAAATTCGCAAAATCCAGAATTTGAAGACTTTACCATAATTAAATCTACTCAAGTGACAAACAATTATAGTTTTCTATTCAAGAATACTGTCGATTCATGGCATGGTGTAAGAGCACTGACATGCCCTCCTGGCAAATTCCGTAAACTATTTAATGTAATCTATGAATTTCCCGAAACACTTGAGTCTTCAAGTAGAATCCACCTAAATTCACCTCTAATAGCGGGCAGAAAATTCTTGCAAAAAGTTCTGAAAAATCTTAAATAAAGTAGAAATTTTAGCAATTCCTATATTTTATCGAATCATGACAACTTGAAACTTTCTGTGAGTATACTATGGGCTACCTAAGGATAATGCTTGCGATATGTGTATTTTGGTCTCATTCAGTTCCACTCGCAAAACTCCCTTGGTTGGACGGGCAAATAGCAGTCCAAATATTTTTCGTAATATCTGGATTCTATATGCAACTAATCCTTGCAACTAAATATACGAAGGAGAGATTAGGAAATTCCTGGATCCAGAAGTTTTATCTATCAAGATATATGAGGTTATATCCCATATATTTTCTTGGAGTAGCTAGTTCATTAATTTATCCAATTGCTTTATCCATAAAGGATAGTATTTCTCGACATCCAATTAATGAATGGATATTTATTGCTAATTTACCTCAAACCCTAAGCAGCATTTTTCTAAAACTATATGTCGGATTCACAAATCTTTTCATAGTATTTCAAGATTGGTCCCTGTTTTTGACTTTCGATATTCAGAAAAATCAAATCTATCTCGATCCACATGGATTTGCACCCTCACCTGATGGACAGTTTTATCTTCAGCAGGCATTAGCTGTTGGTGCTGCTTGGACTCTTGCTATTGAGATTGCATTTTATATACTGGCACCGTTCATCCTGAAACTTTCAACCAAAAAATTAGCGATATATTCTATTTTGTTCGTAGTATTAAAAATCATAGTCTTATGGAACTTAACAACTCCTCCTGATGGATTGAAATATCGTTTTTTCCCCTTTGAATTGCCATGGTTCTTAGTTGGTGCAATATCCTTTCGTCATAAGAAATATCTAATTTCGCTCTTCTCCTGGGTTCGGAAAGAGCATGAAAGTATATTAAGTTATGCTTTAGTAACCTTCTTATGCGTCGTCTCAATCTCTTTCACTAATGACCCACAATTATCACTAATAACCCGATTATTTTATCCAACACTATTTGCGATTGTCATTCCTTTTATATTCCATGCCACAGCAAGAATACAGTATGACAGTTTTATTGGGGAACTTTCATATCCATTTTATGTTTTCCACCAATCAACCGTACTAAGCGTGACTAACAATGTGTTTCCTAAAGTCTACA
Source organism: Pseudanabaena sp. SOY_30_concoct_251 (assembly GCA_031388585.1). Lineage (GTDB taxonomy): Bacteria > Cyanobacteriota > Cyanobacteriia > Pseudanabaenales > Pseudanabaenaceae > PCC-6802. The sequence goes on from JANMRU010000403.1 coordinate 8,215, forward strand.
ATCGTATCCTTGAACCTGATGATGGTGAAGTATTTTATGGGATTTTTCACATCTACGCACTAATTGCCCTCATTGTCACATTTATTCTTGCCCTACTCGCGCATCGCTTTGAAAAAGCATGGGTTGAACCAGTCAGACAAAAATTATCACAGCCTATCAGAGTAAGAGAAACGGAGTATCTTACATCTTGCAAGAAGAAAAATTAATGTAGTTTAATCAGTTAGTGTTAAACCAAAATCATTCCTAATAAAGAAAAAATTTTCCTTATGCCCCCTTCTGAAAGTTCTGCTTTCGTAGTTTCCGTAACTGAATTACTTAGATTGGAGGCGAATGCTATCAACAAAGCTGCCAATCAACTATGCGATCGCCAAGTAAATCAGGCGACACTTTTATTGAGAGATTGCAAAGGTAAAGTAGTTCTTATCGGAGTTGGTAAGTCGGGTATCGTCGCGCAAAAGATTGCTTCAACTCTCACAAGTATAGGTGCTTTAGCAATTTTCTTACATCCCTGCGATGCCCTACACGGAGATTTAGGGATTGTCACTTCCAATGATGTTGTCGTCATGCTCAGCAATAGTGGAGAAACGGATGAACTGTTAGCAATCCTTCCACATCTAAAGCGCCGCCAAGTATGCATCATAGTTATTATTGGCAACCCTAACTCTACCTTGGCTCGTCAAGCAGATGTCGTTCTGGATGCCTCGGTCGATCGTGAAGCCTGTCCCCTAAACTTAGCCCCTACAACAAGCACCACAGTAGCTATGGCTATTGGCGATGCCTTAGCAATGACCGTCATGCAAATGAAAGGGTTAACACCAGAAGCTTTTGCGATTAACCATCCCTCTGGGCGACTCGGTAAGCGATTGACCTTAAAAGTTGGGGACGTAATGCTCAGCGGCGTTGACAATCCGATCCTCATTCCTTCTGCTTCATGGATAAAGGTGGTGAGTGCCATTACCCAAGGGGGAGCGGGTGCGGTCAATATTGTTAATGAAGAAAACCTGTTGCTGGGATTAATCACAGATGGTGATTTGAGACGCTGGATGCAGAAAACGAAACCAAATAAGTTGGCAACCTTAACAGCTCAAAAAATTATGACGATTAAGCCAGTCGCAGTTACTCCAGACATTCTGGCTTACGATGCGCTGAAGTTAATGGAAGAGCGCCCCTCACAAATTTCGGTTTTACCAGTAGTAGATACCCAACAGCGTTGTCTCGGTCTGATTAGGCTGCATGATTTGTTACGCAACGGCCTGTAAATCAACCCCTCTAGAGGACTTTTTATGAAAATTCTAGCGGTGATTCCCGCTCGCTACGATTCACAACGGTTCCCCGGTAAGCCACTGGTTAAGATTGGAGATCGACCAATGGTGCAGTGGGTATACGAAGCTGCCAAGAGTTGCCCAGATTTCACAAAGGTAATTGTTGCCACTGACAGTAAACTGGTGGCAGATTGTGTGCGGCAGTTCGGTGGAGAAGTTGAAATGACTCGCTCTGACCACGCAACTGGAACTGACCGCGTCGCTGAAGTGGCTAAGCTTTACCCAGACATGGCTGCGATCGCGAATGTTCAGGGAGACCAACCTTTTGTCACAGCGCAGATGTTAACTCAACTGATTGCTCCCTATCTGCAAGGAGAGTCTCCTGCAATGACAACCCTGGCCTGTCCCTTGGATTTGGCCACAGACTACCTAGATCCAAACTCTGTCAAGGTGATCTGCGATCGCCTGAGCAACGCCCTTTATTTTTCTCGCTCTCCCATTCCTTACTTCCGTAATTCTATAGATGTTCCTGTTTTTCATCATCTTGGTCTTTACGCCTTTGCTCGCAACTTTCTGAGCAAATATGCCGAACTGACACCTACCCCTCTAGAGCACTGTGAAGGGTTAGAACAATTGCGAGTGTTAGAGCATGGTTTCCCCATTCGGGTGTGTCTCACAGAACGAGCGGTTATGGAGATTAATACTCCCAAAGATTTAGCCAAAGCAATTAAATTGCAAATTTTCTGATTCTGCTTTTGCCCTCTTGGTATGGTTTTCAAATCTACGATCCAAAAGTTATTCCCCCAAAGTGGTTATTTTATGACTAGCGCTCAAATTACAAACACCCTCTCCATTGGCGATAACAGCCCTCTAACACTGATTGGTGGGCCCTGTGTCATTGAATCAGAAGACTTTACCCTAAAAATGGCAGAAGAGATCCGCAAGGTGTGCGATCACCTAAAAATCTCATTCATTTTTAAGTCTTCCTTTGACAAAGCCAATCGTACTTCAGTCAATTCTTTCCGGGGACAAACCTTAGAAGATGGTTTAGCAATTTTGCAAAGAGTCAAGGATGAGGTCGGAGTCCCAGTTTTAACAGATATTCATGAAAGCTGCCAGGCGGCGATCGTTGCAGAGGTGGCAGATGTTTTGCAAATACCAGCATTTTTATGTCGTCAAACCGATTTGTTACTTGCAGCAGCAGCTACGGGGCGAACTGTCAACGTAAAGAAGGGCCAGTTCTTAGCGCCTTGGGATATGAAGAGCGTAGTCAAAAAGTTAGAGGCAGGCGGCGCAAAAAATATTTTACTGACCGAACGAGGAACAAGTTTCGGATATAACACACTAGTCGTAGACTTTCGTGGGCTTTCTCAGATGCGTGAGCTAGGATATCCAGTTGTATTTGATGCAACCCATAGCGTACAAATACCAGGGGGACAGGGGGATAAGTCAGGCGGACAACGACAATTTGTATCTCACTTGGCAAGAGCCGCCGCCGCCGTAGGAATTGACGCTTTATTCATGGAAATTCACAAAAATCCTGATGAGGCTCCCAGTGACGGTCCTAATATGGTTCCCTTAGAAAATTTGGAGGATATTCTAGTGCAAGTGCTAAATATTAGGCAAGTATTAGAAACAACTACTTCGGTGTATCTAAGATGACGAAAATCTCTAAAACAGAGCTACGCCAACGGTTATCCCAAGTTAAGCTACTAGCCCTTGATGTAGATGGCGTAATGACAGATGGCGGTCTTTATTACACAGATAGTGGTGAAGTAATCAAAAAGTTTAATGTCAAAGATGGCCAGGGACTGAAATTGTTAATGCAAGCAGGTATAGAAGTGGCGATCGTCAGTGCTAACTCTTCTTCAGCAACTTTACACCGAGCAAAGAAACTAGGAATTGTTCACACATTTTTGGGTGTAGAAGATAAATTAACTGTCCTCAAAGACCTCTGTGAGAAATTAAGTTTGTCGCTTTCCCAGGTCGCTTTCGCTGGCGATGACATTAACGATCTACCTATCTTAAAGGTAGTTGGTTGTCCTTTCACTGTTGCTGATGCAATATCTATCAACAAAACTTATGCCATCTATGTGACCAGTCAACTTGGAGGACAGGGAGCAGTTCGAGAAATCTGCGACTTACTTATCTCTATTATTGAAATAAATACTCCCTTATATTTGGAGAAATTTGATGGACAATCGTCCTAACATTTCAGCGCCCATAAACATTTTCATCGGCTCCAGCCCGCAGAACATTATTGAAGAAAAAGTTTTTAGATATACCCTGCAAAAATACACAACTAGCCCAATTGAAATTTATATCATTAATGGGAAAGCTGGGTCAGTGAAGAATATTAACACTGGGGAAATAAAAGAACTGCCGAACCATCTTATCCCCCGAGTCAAAGGGGCTACAGCTTTCTCTTTAGCCCGTTGGGCAATACCTCAGTGGTGTGGACATCAAGGAAAAGCAATTTACTGCGACTCCGACCAAATTATGCTGACAGATATTTCTGAACTCTGGAATTATAACCTGAGTGGCAGTACTCTGGCCGCTGTGCCAATCAAAAAGGCAACCTGTTTCAAACATTATCGAGACAACTTCTTGAAGTTCTATTTAGGATCTGACGATGATTTCTACCTTGCTAGTGTCATGTTGTTTGATTGCGAAAAAGCTTCTTGGAACTTCGAATCATTAATCGATCTAATGGATGAAGGCACTCTTTCTCTTTCTGATTTAATGTACCTAGGAAAAGATTTTAGAAAATATTTAAAATCAGACATAAGCGAACTTCCAAATGAATGGAATCATTTAGATGTTTTCAATGCAGACTCAAAGATTATACATTTCACGGATTTAACCAGCCAACCCTGGTTATTTCATCATAGCCCTGTGAGTTCTGTTTGGGAGAATTTTTTCCTGGAGTCGGTCGACCAAAATTTTTTGTCAAAGGAAGAAATAGTAGAAGCTTGCGCCAATAGGTGGATTTCCAGAAGAATAAAAGCTTTGGGATTGATGAGTAAAAAGTTTCGTCGGCCGATCAATGGGGTATGGAAAAATTGGAACATATTTGGTTTTCTATTTTTGAGATTCTGGCGACATTTCATTAAATTTGATTTTTGGAAACGTCAAGGTGGAAAGCTTAAATCATCAATATTTTCGAAGTTTAGGTACGCATCTCATAGGATGCCAAGGGAGAAGACCTAAACAATTTCAAAAAGTAATACTATTGCTATAGCCTTCGGCAAATCAAATTTCACTAATTATTAATGCTTGAAAATAGAATAACGTTTTGCAATGAAGTTTCCATAGAGGAGTTAGACAACTTTGCCTGGCAAGCGATTTGTGACTGGCCTACCTATGCTGATATTGATGTTATGCATGAGGGATTAGACAATTCTCATCTAACACGCTATTTCCTGTGGGATAAAGTTGGCAGAGCGATTCGCAAGAAATATTTTCCTAATAATTTCAAATTCGAGGAAACATTGCTTGATAGAACACATGGGATAATTAATAGTCTTCCGCCTCAGCCTGCCTTTAATTTTGTCAAGGCTACTAAGCAAACGATTCGTTCTATCAACCAATGGAGATCTTATGAAAGCCGAAGAATTCATGCTTATTTACACCAGTTTCCAATTCTATTCGTACCAGTGATTCCCCTACAGCTATTCAAAAATACTTTAATAGCCTTGCAATCTCAAATGACATTGGTCACCACCTCTAGATTTAATGATGGTGGCATTGAATATGATG
>JANMRU010000413.1:0-3935 GCA_031388585.1 Pseudanabaena sp. SOY_30_concoct_251
AATTTGACTGACTGAGTAAATTGAATGTCGCTAATGAGGAGTTTTTAACCGTTCCATCAGCACCCTTTCAGAATAGGAGATTTTTTCGTTGTTGTCTGTCGGAAAAGTTCAGGAAAGATCAGGTCTGAAGATCGGAAAAGATCGGATCTCATTGTTTTTGGTCAGGACATTGCAGGGACAAACAGGTTCTGTTATATCCGTTATTTTTAAGCCAGATCGTGCCAATGCCTTGATGACAAACGTATCTACTCTATTGTTCTGAATGAAGGAACTTTAAAAAAGTTAGCCGAGGACGTTTCCTGCTCAACAAATAGGGACTGGTCGTCACTTGTCAATTCTGGCGTGGGAATCAAACCAAGCTGTTGCATCATCGACAAATCGTCCCGCACAACCCAATGTTCGACTAACTTGTCGTCCTGAACTCGCAGAATGTGCATCTGCCGCTGACAAATCGACTTTCCAGTAGGTGGCATCTCCAGAAAACCTGGAAACTGACCTTTATGGGTTGCTGTCAGCGTACAGCGCATCACAACTTTATCTCCTTCCGCAATCAGATCTTCAATTGCATGATAATGATCTGGGAATGCTTGAGTCAGAGTGTGAATAAATTGCCTCATCGACTCAGGATCTCGCGATGCCACAGGTGTGGGGTCGTGATTGAGGAACTTCGGATGGACTAATTCATCGATCGCATCAACATTGCGTTGATTAAAGACCTCTTCGTAAAATCGGCGTACAATTGCTTTATTTGCCTCTGTAGACATCCTAATTCTCCTTATTTGGATAGTGTGAATTTTCTTGGAATAATGACCTTGATGTTGAGCGATTCCCTACGGGATGCGTACCGCTGCCTTTCTCTGGCGGAACCTCAGATGCTCTCTAATAAACGCATTGAATGGAAGGAATTCATTAGTCAACCTACGGACGCAGCGGTGGAAAGTCCGCACATATGACTTCTGCATAAATAAGTGTTGTGGGCAGGGATTTCCGAACATATATCTTACCTGTGTGAGGAACAGTTATCCCACTTGTGGGAGAACTAAAAACGGATATACGAACTATTGCATCCTTGTTATCACCAGCAGAGGTACTGCCTCCACCAACGTTCAATAATGTATCTCCCGCGTCGCAACTCGCATTTATTGAATATACGTTCCCACCTGCAATCTGCCCATCATTAGCAACGGCCACATTGTATGATTTGCCGATCCAAAACTGAAGCGAATCTTTGCCATCAAGTTTATCGGCGTTATCTGCGCTAAAAGCGCTATTAGCCTTACCATTAGTGCCATCAGCAAAAGTAGTTGAATCACGACTATCTAATTTGTCAGCTTCATTAGCTTTCCCATTGATAGCATCAGCAAAAGTAGTTGAATCGCGACCATCTAATTTGTCAGCATCGAGGTTGATAGCTTTGCCTGCTGTATCGTTAACCACTAAGGGCGATACTTTTGGGTTCACCTCTAGACGCAGAGCAGGAGACCCACCTGTGGGGGAGCGGTTGACAATCTCCAGTGTTGGGTTGCTGTTCCCTACAAGTGATGTGGTAGCCCCGGTGATAGAGTTCTCCTCCCCGAGCCGTAAAGGATCGCCGGGATTGGCAGCAAGTGCTGTAGGGCTGGAAACCGCTGTAAGAGCAAGCATGGTGACTAGGCTCGCGCAAACTACCAGGACTTTGCCTGCTCGGATTATTTTGTTAATAAGGGTTGTCATTTTAGATTTCTTCAATAAATAGTTCAAACCTAAATAGTTAAGTAAGAATTCGGTACTCTCAAAAAGTTGAAAGGGTTAGTGAAATTGCGATCGCCTATCTCTGGGGCAATTCATGGAATGGCGATCGCCTGGGTGAGAAATCCTGGATTAATCCACCCAAGGTCGAGCCTGTTTGATCGCGAGTTGACCATTGCCATCAATCTTGAATTCAATATCCATGGCAAACGTAGGATCTTCCTGACGTTGATATACCGCTTGGAAATGGGCTTGGATCGCCCGCATCTGCTGGATCAGTAATTCGATCTGGTCATCGGTTAAAACCTGCTGTCCGTTCTCCACGAGGTTAGAGTGGCGGATAAAAATCGTCTCGTTTTCAAAGGTGGGGGGATTTATCGAGGTCAGGGTTCGCATCACCAAAAATTCATCGGGCACAGCACCCGCTTCGGGATTGGTCACTAAGGCTTCACCCACTTGCACATTGACATAATAGCCTTCCCAGTTCGGGTCAAAGATATTTCTGGTTAACCCTACCCCGTTGGCCAACTCGTCATCAAAATTGGGGTGGACTAAGACCCCCATCGCCGTGGTGAAATGGTCAATGCGATAGAACTCTCGCTCTTCAAAGGCTCGGTAGTTCCAAAGGCTTGCCCAAACCTGCTTGATCGACTTTTCGATGTGTCCTTCATCCTCACGGTGGGTATAGGAGTCGTATAAACCCGCTCCGTTAAACCCTTCTAGATCTTCGTTATTAGTACTAGATCGGCAACGAATCGGCTGGTCAGCGGGGAACATCTTGTGCATTTTGTCCAGGGCTTTAGATAAGTCCTTGGGAACTTTGGCCTTTTCGATTTGATCGCGAAACTCCTTCAACTGATCTTCTCGATATTGTGGATCTTCCTGGAATTTCGATTTCACGATCATTTCATAGGCTTTTCCGTATAGTCCACTTTCAGCCATGAACCGATGGTAGAAGTAAAAGGGTACAGCAAATCCATCCGGAACCATATTGGGAGTTGTCAGAACTTTGCGCAATTCGGCGACGTTTGCGGCTTTTGCGCCATAGGTTTTCAGATCGGCATGGCCAATACTGTCGAGATCGACAATCTGAGTGCGGCAAAGATTCCGAGGCGGGATTTGAGATTCTTTGGGCCGAACCCGTTCCAGGAAATCATCGACCTCGGTCTGATTCGCTTCGCGAATTGTAATCTCATCTGCGGCTACCTTCAGGTACACCAACTTGCCTAGCAAGGGGGCGACGCGAGGGTCGAGGGAAGCCTCTTTGAGATAGGCGTTGGGTGTATCGTTTTGCTTGGCTTTCAGGTTAATATGCGACAGCGGGGTTTGCGGTTCTTCTGTTAAGACCCCGGCAACATGGGTGAGATCGTTGGGTAACTGTTTAAAAATCACAATGTCACGGACGGTGGGGGGCTGAGGATCTGAGGGTTCAATCAGCCGCAGCCGACCGTATCCTTCGCCGAGATTGAGCGGGCTATAGGCAATATTGCCAAATAGTTGCTCGGTAGAGACTTGGCGAATACCGAGGCGCTCAAATTCGGACTGTTCTGCTTCATACAGGGTTTGATGGGTTTCGCCTGCGGGATGATAGGCCAACGTTTTGGCCGCAAAGGGCATAGCGGCACGGATGGTTTGGAACGCGATATTGACAAATTGAACTTTAACCGGATCGGTTGGCCAAAACTCAAGGGCGTAGAGTCCCTGCTCGCCCGTATTTGAGATAAAGCTGTCATGGGCTAGCAGGGTACCCGCCATGAATTTACGGCTATCCGTGAAATAGGTTTGCAGGTTGAATTCTTGATTGCTGAGTGTAATCCTGAGGCCGTCGCGGGCAAAGATATAGTGGAATTGAAAGTTTTGCGTATTGAGAAAATAAACGATTGGCCGATCGGTGTTGACTTGGGCGATCAAAAACTTGACTTCGCGCACTCCCAAGGCACCTGGGACATCATCACGGCTGGCAAGTTGCTCAAAGGTGGTTCGATCTGGAATTGCAGTAGCACCAACTTTGATCGGTAATTCAAGGGTCTGGGCTGCTGCTAAGGCTTTCTCAAGGGCTTGAGTTTGCCGCACTGCATTCACGGCAGCGGGAGCAAATAATGTCCCACTGACAGCTTGCATCCGAAGGTCTCTAGGGGAGGTCGGTGGATGAGGAGGAATCGGGAAATGGGGCACTAATGTTTGTTTGGATGCGATGGAGGATGAGT
>JANMRU010000442.1:0-1874 GCA_031388585.1 Pseudanabaena sp. SOY_30_concoct_251
AATTGAGAGGTTTTATCTCCTAGTTTTTGAATAACTGCTACTGATAAAATCTCCTCCTCGATCCGTGAAAGACCTTTAGGGCGAGAAACAGTCATATTCTTGGGTACTTTGTAAGAGATCGCATCATCTGTCAAAGCAACATCATTGGCATAAGCGCATAATTGCTCTCGCAATCCACTCAGTCTTACGTCAAGATTCATCTCAAACAAGCGCATTTCAGTTTCGTCACACAGCGCTTCTCTTTTGAAGTTGTTATGTGCTCTTGCCCAAGCCAATCTAAGGTTATCAAGACTTATAACACTATTCCAATCTTGATCTTCTGCTAAATCAGCACTCCATATTGTCTGAAAATCAGCATAAAATTTTGTGCTGTACTGTATAACACCTTTGGCTCTCCAATGGCAATTTTGAGGATTTTCAAAATAAACGATTTGATTACCTGAACTAATCTGATTAATAGCATGTCGATTACCTATAACCTGATGTAGTGTGCTTATCATCTCCTTGATTCTTTCATCTAAAGTAATCTCACTATTTGTGCCTATTTGCACTTGCTTTTCCATATTCTTGGTTCCAATTGTTACGATGTGCATCTTGTCAATCGGAACATTCTCTATCAATTGCTTATAAGCTTGAGCTTCAGCAGTTCCAAGTCCTGCATTATTTTCTGTTGCTGATCCGTCAACATCAATACCTAATGATCTTAGCTCTTCATAATTTGATTGGTAGTTTCTATAGGTTTGGCTGAATGGAGAAATAACATTTAGTTGCATTACTAAGACGTTAGACAAACATGGCAGTTGAGATGATGAAAGTTCATCCCGAAGATATCTTTCTATATGACTTATGGCATTCGGGAAACCTTCATTTACATATTTAAATTCTAGGTTGACTAAATCAGACGACGACGATTTAAGATTTTTCATTGTCTGGATATATAACCCAATAGCGCGATGGCTTGGATCTACACCAATGAAAAGAATATTCACGTTGTTCGTGAGTTTCCCTTGTTCCTTTAGTCGAACAACCATTTCCAGAAAAGCAGCAGAGCCAGCACCCGCACCACAACCTACATCTAATACACAAACCTTTTGTCGATGCCTTAACCAAATCGTCAGTTGCTCTTCTCCAATAATAGAATTTAGAGTGTATGCTGCCTTGAAATAGTGTGCTGGAAAGAGAGCATAATATTGGAAAGCAATATGTTTCCAGTCAGTTTCTTGCAGTTTTTGTTTCAAGTTGTTGTAGGGTAAAGCTTTATAGCCATTAGCCTCGGGAACAGTTGTTTCAATCCACTGATGTACAGCAGTATAGGCATCTGCAACAAGAGGATGAAAGCAACGATATATAGGCGGTTGATTACTCATTGATATATTTCTCAGGTATTTCGTTGATAAATTCACTACGAGATTTCGAGTAGTCTCTGGAATCTTTTGAATAAGCCGATATAAACAATCTTTGCTTAGCCCTTGTCATTGCAACATAGAATAGTCGCTTTTCTTCCTCTAATTTATTGTCTCTTACGCTGAAATAATTGGGAAATTCATCCTCAGTCACTCCTGCAATAAAAACGCTATCAAACTCCAATCCTTTTGACTGATGGACTGTAATGATTGGAACTTGGTTGTCATCTTGAGCAACTTGATCTAAATTTTTAGCAAGTGCCGTAAATTCAAGAATATTGCGTAAAGACGTATCAGGATGCAAATTGAGATCGTCGTCTTTCTTGAAAAACTTTATAAGAAGCTCAACAAGGTTTTGCTGGCGGTTCTCTTGCCCTTGATAATAACTAGAAAGTCCAGATTCCATAAGCAACTTATCTAACAGTTCCACAGGACGCAACGCTTGGCTAGCATCACGCCAGTCATCCATCT
>JANMRU010000012.1:0-3721 GCA_031388585.1 Pseudanabaena sp. SOY_30_concoct_251
TCGTGGATAAGAACGTGCGGATTGGCAAAAACGTGCAGATTATCAATAAGGATGGCGTACAGGATGTGAATCGAGAGGATGCAGGCTATTGCATTTGTGGTGGTATTGTTGTCATTTGCAAAGGCGCTACTATCCCCGATCGCACAATAATTTGATCTCTTTGAGTCCTTTAAGTTAAACACCTTGACAGCAGCGCATTTATTTGCGATGATCTGGTGTTTGTGTGATCGTTAATTAATATCCAAACCCTTGGCTAATGTAATTGTAATCGGAACTCAGTGGGGCGACGAAGGTAAAGGCAAAATCACAGATCTGCTGAGTCGCTCTGCAGATGTTGTAGTGCGTTATCAAGGCGGAATAAATGCTGGACATACTGTAGTAGTTAATGATCAGACATTTAAGCTGCATTTGATTCCTTCGGGAATTTTGTATCCGCAAACTGAGTGCATCATCGGTAGTGGCACTGTTGTAGATCCCAAAATTCTCTTGGAGGAACTCGATCAGCTACATAAACTTGGCGTGTCCACCAATAATTTATTTATTGCGGAGACCGCCCATGTGACGATGCCCTATCACAGGTTGATCGATATGGCATCAGAGGAGCAGAGAGCAGAGCATAAGATCGGTACTACTGGCAGAGGCATAGGCCCAACCTATGCCGATAAGTCGGAGCGCATTGGAGTTCGTATTCTCGATCTGATGGATAAGGATATTTTGCCCAAACGGCTGCGTTGGGCAGTCGAGCAAAAAAATATTATCCTGGAAAAGCTATATGGGTTGCCACCGCTCGATCCAGAGGAAGTTATAGAGCAATACACCGATTACGCTGCGCAACTGCGTAAGTACGTAGTTGATGCCTCACTTAAGATTGATGAAGCGATTAAAAAACGCCTCAATATTCTATTTGAAGGGGCTCAAGGTACGCTGCTCGATCTCGATCATGGCACCTACCCATATGTCACTTCATCTAACCCAGTAGCTGGAGGTGCATGTATTGGTGCGGGAGTCGGTCCCACCATGATCGATCGCACTATTGGTGTGTCGAAAGCATATACTACGAGAGTTGGCGAGGGGCCTTTTCCTACTGAGTTAAATGATGACTTAGGCGAGCTACTTTGCGATCGCGGTGCAGAATTTGGTACGACAACTGGGCGCAAACGGCGATGTGGCTGGTTTGATGGCGTGATCGGTCGCTATGCAGTGCGCATTAATGGACTGGACTGTTTAGCCCTGACTAAGCTAGATGTACTAGATGAACTAGACGAAATTAAAGTCTGTGTTGCTTACGAGCTAGATGGAAAGGTGGTAAGGGATTTCCCCAGCAGTTCGCGTGTTTTTGCCAAGTGTCAGCCAATTTATGAATCTTTACCTGGTTGGAAAACACCAACTCAGGATTGTAAGTCTCTGGCAGATTTGCCAACAGAAGCCCGAAACTACCTTAAGTTTTTGGAGGATCTGCTAAAAGTTCCTATTGCGATTGTGTCAATAGGTGCCAGTCGGGGACAAACAATCATTGTTGATGACCCCATTCACGGGCCAAAACGGGGCTTGCTCAATGTCTAGATGTCCAGCTAAGCATAGCCAGTAAGGCTATGCAATTTGAATCACAAACAACCACTAACTAACTAACAACAAGAGACATGCAACTTAGTATCGAATGCACAACCCGCCCAGCCAATACCAATCCCCGCGCTCTGCGACGCAGTGGGCGCATTCCTGCCACGGTATACGGCCATAAGGGTGCAGAATCAACGGCAGTCAGCCTGGATGTCAAAGATACCACTACACTTTTGCGTCAAACAAAAATCAATAATACGATGATTGAGTTGAACGTCGTCGATGGTGACTTTAAGGGCTTAGCTCTCCTACGCGAAGTTCAGTCTCATCCTTACAAGGATAAGATTTATCACCTTAGCTTCTTTGCGATTGGGGCTCAGTTGTCGATTGAAGTTGCAATTCCTCTGCGATTTACAGGCGTGCCAGTAGGCGTTAAGGTGGATGGCGGTTCGTTGGAAGTACTTATGAACCAAATTAAAGTTGCCTGCCCACCTAATCTTGTGCCCGAAAGCTTAGAAGTTGATATCACAAATCTACAGGTTGGCAAAGGTATTCATGTTGGTGATATTTCACTACCTGAAGGAGTAACCTTAGTTGGTGAATCCACACCTCTTTTAGTTAACGTAATTGCTGGCCGCAAGTAATTAAATTAGCTTTGACCTATTTATAGCCAGCGCCTAGATCGTTAAGACAGATTTTAATTGGGGGTATGGGGGCAATACCCCCACGGAGGGTTTCTACCCTTCCACCCCGTCAAACACCTAATTGGCGATCGCTATAAAAACAGGGTGGTAATTTGAAAATTATCACCCTGTTTTTTGTCACGATTTTAGTTGGTTGCTAGATATGGCGCAGCCAACGCCTAAATCGTTAGGGAAAATTTTAATTGGGGTGTGGGGCATTGCCCCCATGAAGCGGTAGAACACCTCCACCCCGTCAAACACCTAATTGGCGACAGCTATAGCTCTCAAACACCTGTGAAATTGTCTATCAGCAGAATATGGCGATCGCGATCAATTTTGAGGAAGTTCTCAGCCTGAAAATGTCCCAATGCCCTGGTAACAGTAACGCGGGTACTACCGATCGCATTGGCCAGGTGTTGATGGGTAAGTCTGACGCTGAGTCTTGTGCCAGCTCCTACAGGTTGCCCAACTTCTTCTTTAAGCAATAGCAACAGTTCCCGCAATCGATCCTCAACACGACGATGACTAACCAACGCTAGCATTGCTTCAGTACGCTGTAGGCGAAGACTAAGGTGGCGAAAAATTCCTTGCATGAGTTGGGGGGATGCCTCGACCTCAACCATCGTAAACCTCATCAGATCGACATCAGATAATGCGATCGCTTGATAAGGATTGAGAAAGGTCAAGGGCAAACCAAAAGGCATTGAAGGCCCCACTAAACCCAGTGACACCTCATCACCATTTGGATGTAAGGTGCTGAGTTGGACGACGCCACGACAAGCAACCCAGATTTCATGGGAATACATCGGAATACTTTGGCTGCCGCGAAATGGGTATAAGCTGCGTCCTTGGTAAACATCCTCTAACAACTGTCGCCAATTCGACTGCGAACTAACTTGGGAATTAAACAATTGAGACATACAAATCAGTAGTACTTAATAAGAATATTAATTCCTTAGGCTTAAGCCAAGGTTAAGGGGCTCTATGCATCATGGTTCTGGATTTTTTGTTTGCCATAGTTTTGGCGATATACAAAAAGTACAATATTAGAGTTGAACAATCTCTTAGTAGCAGATCCCTAGATATTTTGTCGTGGTTTGCCAGTCGACTTAAACTAGTAACTCACCTTACGCAGAACTAAAAGAAGATCTATATTTAAAGGGGTTTGGGGCTATGCCCCCGTACGGAACGTTGCGTAGCAATATTGAGGGCACAGCCCTCAAACTCCCCACATAATTCTTTCTTGAAATCATTCCACGTAACATCAGCTAGTAAGATATGTCAAATCCTCTTGTAGCAGAATTGCGCCGATCGGGAAGCTTAGAAATTCTCCAAACTTGCGGTACTGCCGCAGGAGTAGCTGCTAATTATATTCATACTGCTGTGAATATTTTGGAACGTACAGTTGGTCAAAGACCTCTAGAAATTACCAAGATTTTGCGCGGAACTAAGTTGGAATCTTGCGATCGCCTGAATCTTGG
>JANMRU010000033.1:0-11111 GCA_031388585.1 Pseudanabaena sp. SOY_30_concoct_251
CAATATTTCGCGACACTTCGAGATACTTCGCAAAGTCCTTACAGGTGTGGCTTTAGCTATTTCGCAACATGTGATGCTAAATATTTCAAAGCTAATATGGCAATCAGTAAACTTAATCCAATTGTCTTGAGCAGTGCCAGTGCCTAAAACCATTCAGCTTCAAGTGAAAACAGACCTTAACGAGCTTGCCGAGGTCTTAGCTTGGTTTAATCAGTTACATCACGACGCTATTCCTAAAATAGATTGGCTGAAGTGTCAGACGGCTCTTGCGGAGGCATTCACTAATGTTGTGCGTCATGCTCATTGGAATTTACCTCACGAAACTCCTATCAATTTAGAGTCAACTTTGGGATTGGATTACTTAGAGTTCAAAATTTGGGATCATGGCGCTGAGTTCGATCTTGAATATGAGGTTTCGATCTTGCCAAATGAAGTAGAGGAGACTGCCACTGGAGGAAGAGGTTTATACCTGCTCAAAGAAATAGCAGATCGACTGAGTTATACTCGCACGGGCGATCGCAATTGTTTGTTGTTAGTTAAGAACTATTCTCCCATTGTCTAGGCCAAAGACTTAGGAGCTCACCTTACGTAGAACGAAAGAAGATCTATATTTGAAAGGGTTTGGGGCATAGCCCCAATTGAGGGCGCAGCCATCAAAGTCCCCACATAATTCTTTCTTGAAATCATTCCACGTAACATCAGTTACTGAGTCTCCTTTTTTGACATCTCTACTTGAAATAGCTCTGACATCATCTTTGATAAGCATTCGCTTTCGATGGTAATGCTATAACCACACTAGCTTGTAATAGCTTTGATGGATTTACTAAATGGGAAAAATTGTTCGGTTCCTACTGGGAATATTGCTATATATATTTAGGACTTACGCAGTCAAATCTACAAAAAACAACGGGAGGGAATTTGAGGGCGTTGCCCTCAATTGGGGCGTTGCCCCAAACCCATTGAAATCCGAGTTTTATCTTTCATCGTGCGTAAATCTTGATATTTTTGGAATTTTGGTTATCCCATAGGAAATTAAGTACTGGCGATCGGGTAAAATTTTTAGTCAATAGTTGTAGCGTCAATCTTTAGTTGGGTTGCTAACCGAGTGCTCGGCTTTCAGATCCTTCAATCAATCTAGAAAAGAGGCAGACATACGTTGCAATCACCCCAACTCCCAAATCTTCGTTTCCTGCGCTTATTAGATCTAGCACTGGTAACAACAGCAATATGCATGGTCATTACTGATGAAACCGTGTTGCTATTTCATATCGTCTTTGTGCTGCTATCCGTGGGCGCATTTTATTGGCCGTTCCGTGCGTTTTTGCTACGGGCTGTTGCCTGGGTTACAGTTGATTCCCTCTATGTTGCACAAGCGGTTAGTGTTGGCAAAACACAGGTAGATGAACTGATTGAAATCCCCTTGATGAGCGTTATATTAGTTACGGTTTTTTTGATCGCCCAGCAACGGTCAAAAGCAGAGCAACAAGCTCAACTTTTAAATACTGAGCTTGGGCTAAGGGTACAGGAACTAAACACAGCAAATATAGAGCTATCAGAGTCCACAGAAAAGTTAAAACAAACCCAAACCCAGCTAATTCTTGAGGAAAAAATGTCTGCATTAGGGCGTTTGGTGGCAGGAATTGCCCATGAAATCAATACACCTCTGGGTGCGATCCAGGCATCTGCTGGCAATATTACCAAGGCTTTAGAAGAATCTTTTGAGTCCTTGCCGCAACTGTTGCAAGAGCTTGGCACCGAACAGCAAGCTGACTTCTTCAACCTGCTAAACGAGGCATTGCAGTCAAAAAACTTCATTACTTACAGCGAAAAACGTGCTTTAAAGAAAACACTGGTGAGTCATCTTGAGGAACAGGAAGTTGAGAATGTCGGGCACATTGCCGATCAGTTGATCGATATTGGCATTTACAAAGATATTAAGCCTTTTCTGCAGCTACTCAAGCATCCTAATATAGACTGGATTTTACAACTTGCGTACAATCTAACTCGCTTGCAATCAAACAATCGCACTACGATTAATGCTGTAGAACGAGCAGCCAAAGTAGTATTTGCCCTTAAAAGCTATGCCCGCTACGATCGCAGCGGTGAGCGACAATTAACACAAGTTACAGAAGGACTGGAAACAGTTTTGGAATTGTATCGCAACCAGATCAAGCAAGGCATAGAAGTCGTGCGTAATTACCAGTCAATCCCCCCGATTTGGTGTTACCCCGATGAGCTGATTCAAGTGTGGACTAACCTAATCCATAATGCAATTCAGGCAATGGCGAATCAGGGTACCATGGAGATCTATACTCTCCAGCAAGACAATTACCTGATAGTAAAGGTTAAAGATTCTGGGAGTGGAATTCCACCAGAGCTTCAGGTTAGAATTTTTGAGCCATTTTTCACTACTAAGCCAGTTGGTGAAGGTAGTGGTCTTGGCCTAGACATTTGTCGGAAAATTATTGACAAGCACCAGGGACGCATTGAGGTTGCAAGCCATTCAGGGCAAACAACATTTAGTGTATGGTTACCTAATAATGCTTCCAGGGCAAAATAACGATCGCCAGTTTAAATCGCAAATTCGTGAAAAAAACAACAACCGCTTCCGCCATCCTCTGTGTTGACGATGAGCCCTTAATTTTAGATAGTCTTAAGGAGCAGCTCAAACGCTCCTTTCGCGATCGCTATGTTTACGAAGTGGCTGAAAGTGCATCTGAGGCTTGGGAAATAATCCAGGATTTATGTTCAAGTAATATAAATGTGCTGCTCATTGTTTCTGACTGGTTGATGCCAGGAATGAAAGGCGATGAGTTTCTAGCTCAAGTGCACCAAAGATTCCCAAATATTGTCACGATTATGCTCACAGGACAAGCAGACGAAGCCGCAGTAGAACGTGCTAAAAACGAGGCAAACCTCTATGCTTGTGTTTCCAAACCCTGGACAGAAGAAGAGTTAACCAAAATTATTACCTCAGCGTTAGGATGATATATGAGTAAGTTAGCTATTATTTGCGTGGATGACGATGAATTTGTGCTCAACAGTCTAGGAGAGCAACTTACACGCAGCTTTGGACAAGATTATGTGATTGAAATGGCCTCTAGCGGAGAGGACGCACTAGCACTGATTGCGGAGTTAGAAACTAAGGGAATTGATATTCCCTTAGTTATCTCTGACCAAATCATGCCGAGGATGAAAGGCGACCAACTACTGACTCAGATTCATGCGCTCTATCCTAAGCCCTTAAAGATTATGCTGACTGGTCAAGTCGATCCTGATGCGATCGTCAATGTCGTTAATGCCGCAAAATTGTACCGATATATTACCAAGCCCTGGGATGAAACCGACCTCATTTTAACAGTTAAGGAAGCTCTAAGACGTTATACCCAAGAACAACATCTCGCTGTTCAAAATCATGCCTTGCGGCAAATGAATGAAGAATTAGAAAAGTCGCTAGCACTTCTCAAGGCAACCTTTGAATCAACTGCGGATGGCATACTTGTCATAGACACTAATGGAAAGGTAGGTAATTTTAATCAAAAATTTGTGGAATTATGGAATATCCCTGATTCTATTATTGGGTTAAAGGATGGCGATCGCGCCCTAGCATTTGCGCTCGACCAATTAACAAACCCAGATAGCTTTCTCTCTAAAATTAGAGAGATGGATACCCAGTCAACCCCAGCCAGCTATGAACTCTTAGAGTTAAAAAACAGCAAGACTATTGAATGTTATTCCCAACCACAATGGTTTGAGGGAAAAAGCGTTGGCAAAGTCTGGAGCTTTCGAGATATCACAGAACGAAAACAAGCTGAAGAATATGTAAGGCATCAAGCCAGACATGATTTCCTCACAGGACTCTCTAACCGAGTGCAATTCAACGAGCGGCTTTCAGAGGTGCTAGCAATTGCCGACCAAAAAGAGAATCTATTTGCTATCTTGTTTATCGACTTAGATCGATTCAAACTCGTTAACGACACTTTGGGACACGCCATTGGCGATCTGTTATTACAATTAGTGGTTGAACGACTGACAACTTGCTTGCGAGGTGGTGACCTGATTGCACGCTGGGGAGGGGATGAGTTTACATTGCTCCTACCAAAAATTAGCTGCGCAGAGGATGCCAGTATGGTAGCCCAAAGAATTTTAAATTCTTTGAATCCCGGTTTTAATGTTGAGGGACATCACATTCATATCACCAGTAGTATTGGGATTGCGGTCTACCCCCAAGATGGGCAAGATGCTGAAACCTTGGTTAAAAATGCCGATGCGGCTTTATATCGAGCTAAAGAAGGAGGACGCAACGATTTCCAACGCTATATGGTGACGATTAACTCCCAAGCACGTGAATTACTAGCTTTAGAGAACAGTTTGCATCAGGCTTTAGAGCGTCAAGAATTGATTGTTTACTATCAACCCCAAATCAATACCGTCACTGGGGAAATTGTGCAGATGGAAGCTCTAGTGCGCTGGCAGCATCCTGAGCTAGGTTTGCTTGCACCAAGAATATTTATCCCACTAGCAGAGGAAAATGGGCTAATTTTAAACATTGGAGAGTGGGTACTGCAAACTGCCTGTGCCCAAAATAAAGCCTGGCAATCAATGGGGCTTTCCAATCTATGTGTTGGAGTTAATCTAGCAGCGCGACAACTTCAGCAGCCTAACTTACCGCAAAAAGTGGCCGATGCCCTAGCACAAACTGGACTAGAAGCTCATTTTTTGGAATTAGAAATTACCGAGACGGCTGCATTGCAGAATGTTGAATTAACAAAAGAAAGCCTGACTGAGCTGCATCAGATGGGAGTTCAGATTGCCATGGATGACTTTGGGACTGGATATTCTTCTCTGAGCTATCTCAGGCAATTTCCATTCAATACGCTAAAAATCGACCAATCATTTATTCGAGATTTGCTTGCTAATCCTAAAGATATTGAGATTGTAATTGCGATTGTTGCATTGGGGCAAGGTCTGAAGCTGAAGGTAGTTGCCGAAGGGGTGGAAACGGAGTCAATTAGAGACCGACTCATAGACTTGAAATGCGAACTCATGCAGGGATATTTCTTTGGGCGACCATTACCTGCCGAGGATGCTACTCGTTTGCTTATGGGTCAGAACTAGCTACAAAACTAGACTGCTTGCTGGTTTTTCCAGGTACGGAGGGGGGCAGGCACGATGGCACTGCCCCTAGGGTAAATGGGTAACAATTTGGTTGCTACCCCATACCCCAATTCAATTACTTGGATATGTGTGGCTGAATTACGCCATACCCTCCATGATTGCGTTCGTAGACAACATTGATTTCCCCAGTGTCAGCGTTGCGGAACACAAAAAAGTCATGATCGACTAATTCAAGTTGTTCTACGGCATCGTCAATACTTATTAGGTTCATTGTGAAATACTTGTTGCGCACAACCTGGGTTAGGAATTCTGGGGCGAGATCGTCGGTAGACGATGGTTCTGGAGCCCGATCGGCAAAAGCCAGAGCTGTTTTAACGGCTGCTTTACTACTCTTCCTCTCCTTAAATTTTCGGAGTTTGCGGGCGATTTTGTCAGCAACCAGGTCTATACTGGCGTAGAGGTTCTCGCTCTTTTCTTCGGCGCGGATTATTGCACCATTGGCGTAGATAGTTACTTCTGCGGATTGTCTAGATGTAATGCGTGGATTACGGGCAACGGAAAGGTGTACGTCTACTTCTGTAGTCAGAGATTTAAAATGACTGACTGCCTTGTCAATTTTTTGACTGACGTACTCACGAATAGCATCAGTGACTTCGATATTCTTGCCTTGGATCACAAGTTTCATATATTGACCTCGAGTTGCAATAACAATCAGTGGGAGTATCTAAGACATAATTCTTAAGATTTTGAGATTTTGGTATGCTCAAGCACTGATTGGTCTATAGGATCACGATATCACCATCAATAGGTAATGCTAGGAAATGCAAGCTGTTCTTAACATCTGGTTAACATCTGGTAATAGGGCTTGTCACAGGCTAATGTTTTTATAATTGTAAGGACTAAATACGAGATGAATTCAGCTACGGAGTTGTGGCAACGTTATCAAGATTGGCTGTACTATCACGCTGAGTTGGGCTTTTATGTTGATATCAGCCGTATGCGTTTTACAGACGACTTCGTCTCTATGATGAAGCCCAAGTTTGAGCGCGCTTTTGCGGATATGAACGCCCTTGAAGCAGGGGCGATCGCTAATCCAGACGAGCAACGCATGGTGGGACATTACTGGTTGCGTAATCCAGAGTTGGCTCCTTCAGAAGCATTGCGTCATGACATTATTACGACTGTCGATCGCGTTGAAGCATTTGCTAAAAAAGTGCTCATGGGGGTAATTCACCCCCCAGATCGAGCAAAGTATACCGATATACTTTCGATCGGCATTGGCGGCTCAGCTTTGGGGCCTCAGTTTGTTTCTCAAGCTCTGGCCGGAAGCCATCCCCCACTAAAAATTAGCTTTATTGACAATTCCGATCCTGATGGTATCGATCTGGTTTTAGGTCAATTAGGCGATCGTCTTGCGACGACTCTGGTAATCACGATCTCTAAGTCAGGTGGTACTCCTGAAACTGCGATCGGTATGCAGGAGATCCAATACGCCTACAGGCAAGCTGGTTTAGATTTTGCCAAGTACGCTGTGGCAATTACCGGCGAAGGCAGTGGTCTGGAGAAATTAGCCAAAGCCCAGGCTTGGTTAGAGGTTTTCCCCATGCATGACTGGGTAGGGGGGCGCACCTCAGAGCTATCCGCAGTCGGACTGCTACCTGCGGCTTTAGAGGGCATAGATATTCGCTCTATGCTGACTGGGGCAAGAATTATGGATGAAGCCACCCGAATTCACGATCTCAAACAGAATCCAGCGGCCTTGCTGGCAATGTCTTGGTTCTTCTCTGGCAATGGCAAGGGAGAAAAAGACATGGTTGTCCTGCCATACAAAGATCGTCTCCTCTTGTTTAGCCGCTACTTGCAGCAGCTTGTGATGGAGTCACTAGGCAAAGAAAAAGATCTTGATGGCAATATTGTTTATCAAGGAATTGCTGTCTACGGCAATAAAGGGTCTACGGATCAACATGCCTACGTGCAGCAGCTCCGTGAAGGCATACCGAACTTCTTCATGACATTCCTTGAGGTGTTAAGCGATACAACAAATAATAGTTATCATCCAGAATTAGAGCCAGGTGTTACCTCTGGTGACTACCTTTCAGGGCTATTACAAGGAACTCGTCAAGCACTTTATGAAAATGGGCGTGATTCGATTGTAGTTACGCTTCCCACAGTTTCAGCACGGACGGTTGGCGCATTAATTGCCTTATACGAGCGGGCAGTCAGCTTCTATGCCTCTTTGATTAATGTTAATGCTTACCACCAACCTGGTGTCGAAGCCGGGAAAAAAGCAGGTGCTAAGGTGCTAGAACTTCAGAAAAAAGTTCTCCAAGTCTTAGCAACAGAAGCTAATCCTCTATCGATATACCAACTGGCTGCGAAAATTGATGCGATTAGTGAAACAGAAACTGTTTACCGAATACTGCGGCATTTGTACGCAAACAGCAAAGTGCGATTGGAAGGAGACATCGGTAAACCATCTAGTCTACTTGTCTCAATTAACTAACATTGGAATTCAAGTGATTTTTACTAACTCACCTTACGTAAAACTAAAATACAGCCAATTGCAATCAAAACCACCACAGATAAAATGACTAAAACCCATGCGGGGGCTACGCCCCTGCGACCTATTTTTTGTGGTGGACTCGATCAAAAACTGCTGGAAGATCTATTTAAAAGGGGGTTTGGGCATAGCCCCAATTGAGGGTGCAGCCCTCAAACTCTCCACATAATTCTTTCTTGAAATCATTCCACGTAGCATCACTTATAGCCAACGCCTAGATCGTTAGGACTGATTTTAATTTGGAGTGTGGGGACATTGCCCCACGAAGGGGTTCTACCCCTCCACTCGTCTAACCTAATTGGCGATGGCTGTATTAACGATTTTTACTAGGTGGGTAAAGGTTGAAATTCCATACTTTCTCGAAAATTCATAGCTAACGTCAGTTCGGGATAAGAAATAGGACAAAAAAAAGGGAGAAACCGTTAAGCTGAAAAGACTTAAACAATCTCAGCGAGGTAACACCCATGACTAATAGTTTAGAAGCACTATTCTGCGATGTCGATGATTTTTGCAAAATCTTTGAACCCAAGTGGCAGCAGTTGATGCTGGGAAATGAGTTCAAACAAAGGCGAAGACCGAGATGTTTGAGTATGAGTGAAATTATGGCGATTCTGATCACCTTTCACCAAAACCACTACCGCAATTTCAAGCACTTTTATCAAGACCATGTGTGTAAATATTGGAGCAAAGAATTTCCAAGACTACCAAGCTATTCGCGATTTGTAGAGTTTATCGGTTCAGCCATGATGCCGCTATGCATATACCTGAAGCAATGCTTTGGAGAATGTACAGGTATCAGCTTTATTGACTCCACCTGTTTGCACGTCTGCCACAATCGACGGATCAAGCAACATCAAGTTTTCAAAGAGATCGCAGCACGAGGTAAGACCTCAGTAGACTGGTTCTTCGGTTTCAAGTTACATCTGGTCGTCAATGAGTGTGGTGAGTTATTGAACATCCAAATCACCCCAGGTAATGTGGATGACCGTAAACCTGTGCAAGACTTGCTCAAATCGCTTTTTGGCAAGGTGTTTGGTGACCGTGGCTATGTATCTCAAACACTGGCAGCGCAATTGTTCAAGGATTTTGGTATTGAGTTCTTTGCCAAACCACGTCGTAATATGAAAAATCGCTTGATGCGCTTAACAGACAAGTTGCTTAGCCGCAAACGATCAATCGTTGAGACTGTCATCGATCAACTCAAAAACATTTCCCAAATTGAACACTCCCGTCACCGTAGTCCGATCAACGCCATGATCAACGTCATTTGTGGTCTTATTGCTTATTGCCACCAACCCAAAAAGCCTTCTTTGCATATGGAGTGGGCTTTACCTCCTGCTACTTAACCCGAACTGACGTTAGCTACGTAAAAAAGGAGTGCTAAATGCACTCCTTTTAGGTTTGATGATACAAATAGATTCGCTACCAAATAGGATAGCGGCCCCTAACTAAAAGGGGAATATCAACATATCGGGATAGAAGCGATTAGCTTCGATCAGAACGCCAGCTGTAATAAACATCCAAACTGTGGTCACTACTGGTGCAGAAAATAAGAACCTTTGCATATTAGAGATGTCTCCAGAAATTAAGAACTTAGGTTAGCGAGGAGATACGGTTACAGCCTTGTCAGGCGCGAGCAATTCGCCGGTACCGAACTCTTTCAGGGCTGCCAATGGCCAAATAAAGCCAGTTAGCATGAACTTAACTGCAAGAGGTACATCAATAATGATTTCCTTTTGGCAGGCAGTATCAGGATCTTTGCGCACAGCACGCAGGTAATCGCGACCGACCCAGCCGATCCAACCAGTGATGTAGAGAAACATCAGGCCAGGAATCATAAAGTCACCTGCGTGACTCCAACGACCATCAGTAATCAAGTGAGGTAGACCATCTTCGCCACAAAGCAAAGAAGAGCTACCGTAACTAGCAAAACGAGCGTTGGTTTTGGCAATTGTGTTTTCTAAAGCAGCGTACTGAGGTGTACCTGCGTTGTATTTAGCCAAACGCTCTTGGAGACCGCTAACTGTGGTTGCTTGTCTGTCTTTATAGGCAGAAGAAGAACCACAAGGGGTGAGCGTATTAAAATCTGCTAGGGCAGCAGGTGCTGTGGTAAGGCCAGCGCCAAACCACAAGCAAATTACTAGAATAAGAGCAAACAATCTTTGCATAGATTTGCTTCTGTAAAGATAGGTAAAGAGAAATTGACTATTCTTGTTAAGAACTTGGTGGTTAATGATAACTTTGCGTGTGTACCTAGGTAAAGCAAACTTCACATCCTGTAAATTTCGGAACGAACAATGTCAACTGTTTTAGCAATTGAAACTAGCTGTGATGAAACGGCAGCGGCGGTAGTAAGCGATCGCACTTGTCTGAGTAATATTGTGTCGTCACAAATTCAATTGCATTCCCCTTACGGCGGTGTTGTTCCAGAACTTGCTGCACGCAGCCATGTAGAGACAATCAATCAGGTAATTGCCCAAGCCTATGCGGAATCAGGTAAAACCTGGGCAGAAATTGATGGCATCGCTGTAACTGCAGCACCAGGACTAATTGGGGCTTTGATGGTGGGTGTAACTGCTGCCAAAACCTTAGCAATGTTGCACCGCAAACCTCTAGTAGGTGTGCATCACTTAGAAGGACATATATTTTCGGCCTTTCTCGCCGACCCCAGCCTGGAACCACCTTTACTCTGTTTGCTGGTTTCGGGTGGTCATAGCAGCCTAATTTTGATGCATGACTACGGCAAATATGAAATCGTGGGTCAAACCCGTGATGATGCCGCAGGCGAAGCATTTGATAAAGTCTCTCGATTATTGGGGCTGGGTTACCCAGGTGGCCCCGCGATCGATCGCCTTGCCAAAACAGGTAACCCCAAAGCTTTTCCCCTTCCGCAGGGTAAAATTGCCGATCGCCCATTTGACTCTAGCTTTAGTGGTTTAAAAACCGCCGTCCTGCGCCTAACAGAGAGACTAGAGCGGGACGGCGTAACTCCGCAACCCACTGCCGATATTGCTGCTAGCTTCCAAGAAACCGTGGCGATCGCCCTCACCAGTCGCACGATTAAATGTGCTTTGGCCCATAACCTGCAAACAATAGTTGCGGTTGGTGGTGTGGCGGCAAATAGTGTCCTGCGATCGCGCTTAACAGCCGCCGCTGAGGCCGAAAACCTGCGAATTATCTTTCCACCCCTCAAGCTTTGCACAGATAATGCTGCCATGATTGGCTGTGCGGGGGCAATGCATTTAGCTAGAGGTGATGTGTCGGCACTTAACTTGGCTGCGCAATCGCGCCTAAATATTTCTGACAGCTACAGCTTGTATTCATCGCTATAGTTCGCCGATCTCCTCTAAAATTATTGATGCTCTGTATTTTATGGAGGCGCATGTGACGCCTGCTCGAACAATATGCTTGGGCTTTCTGGCGGTAATTCTTG
>JANMRU010000041.1:0-5062 GCA_031388585.1 Pseudanabaena sp. SOY_30_concoct_251
AAAGAATGTATATCGTTCGATCGCCTGCCCCGCGAAAAAACGCCAAATCGGCTGCCGCGTTTTGACATCCACTTCATTCGCTAGATACTCTTGCGTCCAGCCTTTGGAGGCAAACTGTTGCTTAGCCTTTTTGACTCCCGATGGTGATGCTCTTAGCGAGCGCTTTGCCATAGTGGGAACCATCGATTAATGTCAGGTATGTTTTAGTTATACAAATGCTAGCTAAAAAATCCCAGACTTTAAAGTAAACATTCGTAATTAAATCAAACACATATACATTGTACCCCACCTATAGGCTCTTTTCACGTCTTCCATATCAGTGCTTTAAGGCTAAAAGCAGTACATATAGCAATCCTAAATCATTTGTAAAATGAAATGGCTTTGTGAAAAAGGATTCCTTCGGAATCCTTTTTCACAATCCAGATAGGATCGCTATATTAAGTTGATCTACGTTTTAATAAGCTTTAGTACATTCCTATACAATTCATACAATTCAGCGATCTAGCTATACATGATTTCACACATCTCACAGTTAGAGTCTTATTATTAAGATAACAACCTTTAGATACAGCCGCCATCATCGCCTGCACTAAAAGTTATAGCCAGGAGATTTAATAATGAGAATTGCCCAAGTTGCTCCCCTATGGGTACAAGTTCCTCCCCCCGCTTATGGCGGCACTGAACTCATAGTAAGTTTACTCACAGAAGAATTAGTAAATCGCGGTCATGATGTCACGTTATTTGCGTCTGGTGACTCTACCACTGAAGCTAAGTTAGTATCTGTTCTTCCCAAAGCTTTGCGTTTAGACAGTAGCATTAAAGATCCGAATATCTACGATATGCTCAATATGGCACGAGTCTTTGAGAATGCTGATAAATTTGACATCATTCATTCCCATGTTGGTTGTGTAGCACTACCCTATTCAAATCTAGTAAAAACTCCTATAGTTCATACTCTGCATGGTGTTTTCACATCAGACAATGAAAAACTGTTCTCCTACGCTCGCAATCAATCCTTTATCAGTATTTCTAATTCACAACGAGATACACATTTGGGGTTAAACTATGTATCGACTATTTACAACGGTATCGCTCCCAATACTTACAACTTTTATCCCCAGCCAGAACATCCGCCTTATCTGGCTTTTTTAGGGAGAATATCACCTGAAAAGGGAGCACATTTAGCGATTGAAATTGCTCAACGCTCTGGGTGGCATCTCAAGATGGCAGGGAAAATTGATCCCGTAGATGTAGAGTATTTTGAGACAGCAATTCGACCCCATATTGATGGGGATCTGATCGAATTTCAGGGGGAAGCAAATCACCAACAAAAAAGTGTGCTGATGGGTGGAGCTGTGGCAACTCTCTTCCCAATTACATGGAAAGAGCCATTTGGATTAGTGATGATTGAGTCTATGGTAACCGGAACACCTGTAATTGCGATCGGCTTAGGTTCTGCTCCTGAAGTGATTGCCGACGGCGTGAGCGGATATCTGTGTCAGAATGTAGATGAATGCATCGCCGCGATCGACAAGGCATCCCAGTTAAATCGGTATGTTTGTAGAGAGCACGTCTTGACTAACTTCACCGCAAAGCGAATGGTTGATGGATATGAGGCTGTATATCATAGGATCTTAGCGGCGGGAAATTCCCAAAATAGACACATTCAGACTCAGCACCTGGTAATGAAATAAAATTCTGCTTCTAAATGGAGAAGTAAGACATCATAAGAAGGATATAAATATCATGATGGGTTTAAATAGACAGGCGATCGCACTCATCTCCGATCACGCCGATCCTGCGGCAGAGATTGGCTCAGAAGAAGCAGGCGGACAAAACGTGTATGTGCGTCATGTCGGTGAAACTCTAGCGACCCTAGGTTGGCATGTCGATATGTTTACGCGTAAAGTCCATGCTGATGATGCTGCGATCGTGCAACATTCGCCCCATTGCCGAACGATTCGCCTCAAAGCCGGGGCAGAAGCATATATTCCTAGAGATAAATTATTTGAGCATATGCCAGAGTTTGTTAGGTCATTTCAAGCATTTCAAATGACTCACGGATTGAATTATCCATTAATTCATACTAACTATTGGCTTTCCGCTTGGGCTGGCTTAGAGTTGAAAAAAACTAATGGTATCCAACTGGTTCATACTTATCATTCGTTAGGAGCCGTGAAATATCAATCGCTTACCGATCTCCCCCAAATTGCCAATACTCGTCTGATGGTTGAGCGAGATATTCTAGAGAATGCTAATTGTGTAGTGGCGACTAGCCCACAGGAAAAAGAAAGCTTGCGATCGCTTGTTTCCACTCGTGGTCAGATTGAAATTATCCCCTGCGGCACGGATACTAATAACTTTCGCCTGACATCTAAGGCTGATGCTCGCACTAAATTGAAATTAAACAGCCGTGAAAAAGTTATTCTCTACGTGGGTAGATTTGATTCGCGTAAAGGCATTGAAACTCTGGTAAGAGCTTGTGCTCTACTAAAACAAGCAGTAAAGGAAAAGGATACAAATAATCTCAAACTGGTAATTGTTGGAGGTAGTTCCCCTAATATGCCTGATGGCGATGAGAGAACAAGAATTGAACATATCGTAGATGAATTAGGAATGAGGGACTCTACTCTCTTTGCGGGTAGGATTGGGCATGATATTTTGCCGCTTTATTATACCGCTGCCGATGTTTGTGTAATTCCTAGTCACTATGAACCATTTGGGTTAGTGGCGATCGAGGCTATGGCTTGTGGTGTTCCAGTTGTAGCTTCTAATGTGGGGGGCTTAAAATTTACAATTATTCCTGAAGAGACTGGTCTTTTAGTTGAGCCAAAAGATATAAAAGCTTTTGCCCGTGGTATCCATCGTATTCTTTTTGATGAATTATGGGCCAGGAAAATGAGAAATCAGGCATCAGTAAATGTGAATCAGCGATTTAGTTGGGCAGGAGTTACTATTCAACTAAGTGAACTCTACCGTCGTGTCTTAGCTCAGTCAATTATGCACGATCAAGCTTGGAGCTACAAAATGCCAAGTATAAGCAGGTCAGCATAATTCACGGCATAGATTATACTTAAATTCACTATATCAAGAATGTTAATACGGTCAATCATATGTCCAACTCAATTGAACCAGACATAATTGAAATTGATGGGAGGACATTTGTTCCTGCCGAACAAGTGCTGGTTGACCCATGGAATTGCGTAATAGGCGAGCACCCTATTTCCACTCTGACCTTAAAAGATGATGATTTATTCTTGATCACCGATACCCTAGGCAATATTTCTGATCTTCGCTGTCACATGGGCGGAATTGAGGACAGCATGGGGTTGTTCTGTCGAGATACAAGGTTTCTCAGTCGTCTGGAGTTGCAAATTGATGGGCGATTGCCCATTTCTTTTAGCAGTACTGCCCGTAAAGGATTTGCTATGTCAGTTTTGTGTTCAAATCCAGAGATTAGCGATCAAGATGCTAATCAAAATGCCAATCAAATTAAAGCTGAAACCATTGGCATTCATCGAGAAATTGTAATCAAAGGTGGGTTATTTGAGGAGATGAAAGTAACCAACTACAACACTAATCCCGTCAGTTTTACAGTCAGTCTGAGCTTTGATGCTGATTTTCGTGATTTATTTGAAGTGAAAGGAGCTAAGCGCGAAAAAAGAGGGAGTTTACTAAGCTATCTGCCCAATCAAGAACAAAAGTTAACTGAACCATTATCCAAAGAAATAGTACTTGCCTATGAAGGATTAGATGGCGTTTTAATGGAATCTCGGATTCAATTTAATTCGCATCAGCCAGATGAAATTCATGGATATACAGCAGTTTGGCGATTAGATTTAGCTGCGCATGAATCGAGAACTGTAGGATATCTGATTCATTTGTTTACCAACAATCGGTCTACCTCCGTGGTCAGCGTCCCGCAAACATTTTCACAGGCAAAAGCGGAGGAGTTATTAGAAGAGAAGATCTGGACAGAGCAAATTACTAAAATTCAAACAGATAATAAATCACTGAATCTAGTAATTGATCGGGCTGTACAGGATATCTATTTATTAAGACAAACCTCTGAAAAGTATAATTTCCTCTCTGCTGGAGTGCCATGGTTTTCTACTTTATTTGGCAGAGATTCCATCATAGCTGCCTCCCAAACCTTAATTTTAAATCCAGCGATCGCGCGCGAAACCCTTTCTATTCTTGCTCACTTTCAGGGCAAAATCGACGATGAATGGCGAGATGAGCAACCTGGCAAGATTCTCCATGAAATTCGGTTAGGCGAGATGGCACGTTGTAATGAAGTCCCACACACCCCATACTATGGCACGGTTGATGCCACTCCACTGTGGTTGATGCTTTATGCTGAGTATTTTGCTTGGACAGAGGACAATACAACGTTAGAGCAACTATGGGCAAATGCGATCGCAGCAATGGCATGGATCGATCGCAACTGCAAAGAAACTGGCTATCTCAGTTACCATCGTTCCTCTAAAAAAGGGTTGCTGAATCAAGGCTGGAAAGATTCCGAGAATTGCATTGTCAATCGCAAGGGCGAACTTGCCAAGGGGGCGATCGCTTTATGTGAGGTGCAAGGATATGTCTATGCCGCTAAGATTCGGATGAGCGAATTAGCCGAGAGGAAGCAGCTATTTGATTTAGCAAAACTCTGGCGATCGCAGGCCAAAGATTTAAAATTGCGTTTCAATCAAGATTTTTGGTTACCAGATCAAGACTATTGCGCTCTGGCCCTGGATGGTGAAGGCAACCCCGTAGATAGTATTACTTCCAATCCTGGGCATTGTTTGAATTTGGGCATTTTTGATCGCGAAAAGGCGCTTAGCGTGGCGGCACGTTTAAATGCGCCAGACATGTTCAACGGCTGGGGTATTCGTACACTTAGTAGCATTTCTCCCGCTTACAATCCAATGGGATATCATATTGGTTCGGTTTGGCCCCATGATACTAGTCTAATTGCTTTAGGGTTGCGATCGCTTGGCTTGGGTAAACAATCTCTGCAATTAGCGCAAGGCTTGATTGAGATGACTGTGTCGCAGCCCTATCAACG
>JANMRU010000045.1:0-26209 GCA_031388585.1 Pseudanabaena sp. SOY_30_concoct_251
ACCATCTCTCAAATAAGCTTTAGGTGGTTCCACTAAGCCAAAACCCTTTCGAGGGATTGAAACCGACGTTTTAATCGGGATCTTCAACTTCGGCTTAGCCTCGACGGGGGTTCCACTAAGCCAAAACCCTTTCGAGGGATTGAAACGCCCTTTTTCAATCCCGCAATCAGGAGGGTCGTTGTTCCACTAAGCCAAAACCCTTTCGAGGGATTGAAACAAGGATGCAGCAGCGGGGGCTATACCTCCTGAATGTTCCACTAAGCCAAAACCCTTTCGAGGGATTGAAACGCGCCGTAGATCGGCGATCTCAGGCGATAGTAAGGGGTTCCACTAAGCCAAAACCCTTTCGAGGGATTGAAACTTGGTAGTCTTCGCAGGCACACTCAATTTGGTAGTGTTCCACTAAGCCAAAACCCTTTCGAGGGATTGAAACAAACCAACATTAGCCAGAGCGATCGCAGCTATAAAAGTTCCACTAAGCCAAAACCCTTTCGAGGGATTGAAACAACGAATCTGGACTTTACTCGTTAATTCTTAGCAGGTTCCACTAAGCCAAAACCCTTTCGAGGGATTGAAACGAAGCATTACAAACACTCGTAACAAGAGATTAGAAATTCCATTGCAATCCTTTTAAGAATTCGGAGCAAGGGAGAGTGTCTTAAATAGGTTCAAGGGTTTGCACCACTTTTTTGAACTAAATCGCGGCAGACCCTACTCTCAGCGAAGCGGAGTAGGGAAGGATAGCGCGGCAAACGTAGTCTTACGGAGTTTGCCAAATTAACCTACGGGTTTAGGTAAGTGCTTAACATACTCTCGCAGAACCTGAGCCATACTGACATCCTTCTTTTTTGCGTAAGCCTCAAGTCGGGCAAAGTCTTCTTCAGATAATCGAAACTGTAATCTTTTTTCTTTGGTCATCTGACGCACAAATGATGTACAATTAATTTATGCTAACACGCCGCATAACATTTAGGCTCTATCCCAAACCTGCTCAAGAGGTTCAACTCTTTGAGTGGAGAAGGTTGCACGCATATTTGTATAACAGCGCAATAGCAGACAGAAAAGCCAGCCATAAGAAGTTGGGTCAATCGATTGATTATTACGATCAACAGAATAGGCTTCCAGCTTTCAAGCAAGTCTGGGCAGAGTATAAACCACTTGGTTCTCATGCCTTGCAAGCCACTCTAAAACGGGTTGACCTTGCATTTCAGCGATTTTTCAAAGGATTAGGCGGTTATCCCAAGTTTCAGTCGATCCGTAACTACTCAGGATGGACATATCCTTGTTCATCGGGTTGGAAAGCTCAAACTGCGGACGATAACGGTTATCTGGAATTGTCTAACCTAGGCAAGATTCAGATGCGCGGTAAAGCTCGAACATGGGGTATCCCTACTACTTGCACCGTAGTTTACAAGAATGGCAAATGGTACGCATCAATCACGGTGCAATGTGAGCCAGTTCGAGAAACTGGTATTGGTGCGATAGGGCTTGATTTTGGCTGTCTAACCGCCGTCGCCATGAGTGACGGTACGATGATAGAGAATCCTAGATTCCTAGCCAGTACAGCCGCCAAAATCCGTACAGCATCAAAGCAAAAACGGAGAAAACAAGCACCTAACTTCAAGAAGAAAATCAAGGCTTCTAAACGCTGGAAGAAGGCTAACAAACAGGTTTCCAAGCTTGTTCGTAAAGCCTCTAATCAAAGACAAGACTGGGTACATAAGCAAGCAGCAGAGATCGTAAGCCGTAATAGCCTCGTTGCCACCGAAAAGCTTGGTATTCGGAATATGACTCGCAAAGCCAAAAAAGGTAAGCGCAAACGTCAAAAGGCTGGGCTAAATCGCTCAATCCTTGATGTGGGAATGGGCATGCTTAGGAAAGCACTAGAATACAAGCTGGCTGAGGCTGGCGGCGTATTTGTCGAAGTGCCTACTCAAAAAGTCAAACCTTCTCAGACTTGCCCTAATTGCGGTCATCAACAGAAAAAAGAACTTAGTGAGCGTGTCCATCAATGCTCTAGCTGTGGTTATACAGCAGACAGAGATGTAGCCGCCGCTCAAGTTATGCTCAATTGGGCAAAGGGGTTAGGAACTAGCCTCTTAAACGTCGATGGGTGTAGCGCTACTTCTAGCTCTAGTGCTAAAAATACTGGAGGCTTTAAGCAACTATCCCAAATGAAGCGTCAGAAACCTCTAGCTCAGCGTAGCGGCTAGATGGTAGTTCATTATCCTTTGACAGTACATTCGCACTCCCGCTAGCTTGCCAGTAGCCTGCGGCTGTCGAGCTAGCATTTGCCCCACCGAAACGATCGCAATGCGGATCAACCTAAATCCCAAAACTAGCTTACTAGCATGTTTCTCCAAACTGAGTAAGTAGCTATAAATTTCATGCCTAATCTTGAGATCTAGATTGCGACTGGTAATAGACGAAGTTTGATGAATTACCCGTAGGCGATCGCAGAAGCAGATCTCATAACCTTGGGCGACATAGCGCCGACAGAAATCGAAGTCTTCGTAGTAGAGAAAATAATCTGGATCGAAGTAAGGACATGCGGAAAAATGTCGAAGGTTAAGCACCATGCTACAACCGCTCACCCAATCTGTTTTGGTATATGCAATATCCTGAACATCTTGAGCGATCGATGAGCTTATATTTGCCCCCTTATCTTCCCAAATCGCACCATTGTGAGGCGTAAACTTGCCTCCACTAAAACAGAGCAGACCCAAGTCATCATAGACTGCCGTCCCGAGGATCGCAATTTCCCGATGCGCTTGCAATAGAGAATTTAATTGCGCGATCGCGCCGTTTTCTAAATAAGCATCAGGATTGATAATCCAGACAGTTGATTGCGGATCTCGATCGTAAATCCAACTCAAACCAAGATTGCAAGCACGGCCAAATCCCAAATTATCGCTGGCATGGATTACCGTTATGTACTCATTCTCTAAAAGCGCGATCGCCCCGTCATCAATTGCATTGTTGACAATGACTAGTCGGTAATCGTGGCGATCGCCTTGTTGAATAGAACCAGCTAGCCTTCTAATCAACTCCGATGAATAGTAATTAACAGTAAGGAAGTAGATCAACTGAACTATCTCACATATTTGAAGCCTTCAGTCTTACTAGAAAATTGGCTCAAGAAGATAGTCATTACCGTGCGCTTGCGCACTAGAATGCTCGTGCTAACCGACATCCCCGCCTGAAGCGGAATCTTCCGACCGCCAATATCAAAGATTTGAGTATCCATCTCAATTTTGGCAGGGAAAGCATAAAAAGGTCTTTCTTGAGTTGGAGCCAGAGCATCAGAGCCAATATTAATTAGCTTACCTTTGATGCTGCCAAATTCCAGGTTTGGGAAAGTATCGATTTTGATTTCGACTAGCATCCCTTCCTTCACAAAGCCAATATCTTTATTGGTGATGTAAACCTTTGAAACCAATTTGCCATTAGGCACAATCGACATTAATGGCTGAGTGGTTGTATTCCCCGAAATTACGTAGCCTGGACCGGTTGCTTTAAGGTTAAAGACCGTGCCATCAATTGGCGATCTAATCTCCTGATAACTTAAATCCAACTTAGCCTTACTGATCTGAGCATCGATCTCTGAGATCCTTTTCTGATTTTCGGCAATTTTTGCCAAAATATCCTTGGCTGAAAGCGATATCGTATTATTGAGTCTTTCCTGTGCCTGCGAAATTAATTCGGAAAGCCGTTGATCGTCTTTCGTAAATCTTTCCACCTCACCTGATGCCGTAGCGATCGCAGACTCTCGGCTCAATATATCTGACTCAGCTGACTGCAATCTCTGCTCTTGCTGCCGATATTGCAATCGCGATAGCGCACCCGAATCTGCCACGGGCTTCATATCAGCAAGGATCTTTTGGTTGGTGTCGCGAATCTGCTTGCTTTGTTGCAGGATACCTCTATTCGACTCAAGCACGCTTTGAGAACTGATAAGTTGCTTCCGTGCTTGTGCTAGTTGGGTTTGTAATTGTGATACCTCTAGTTGAGCGGCTGCAACACGCGATTTAAACTCAGCACGACTCGCTACCAAGAGCTGCTCCTGATTGAGCATGAAGTCCTCTGTGGCATTAGCTTCAGTTGTATTGCCCAGTTGAAAATCATTTACCTGAGCTGTATAAAAACGATTCTCTTGCAAAAGTGACGATCGAGTTCTGCCTAGAGATTCAATGGTAGCTTTTGGTGCTGTTGGATCGAGCGTGATCAAGATAGCGCCTTTTTTGATGCGCTGCCCTTCTTTAACTTCTATGGCGCGAATCACCCCGCCAGAAGGAGCCTGGATTTCCTTCGTTGCACCTTCAGGTTCTAGCTTGCCAGCTGCTGGGACAGCCTCTTCAATTTCGGCAAGACATGCCCACGTCACAGCCGTAACTGTTAAGCCAATAATCAGCCATATAAACGCACTAGACCAAAAAATCGATCTTTCAAGAATAACTGGCTGTTCAGATGCCTTCAGGGTAGGTTTATCGTTTTTTTTCAGTGATTTCATAGTTTTTCAGTTATGAATATTTGGGCTTTTAGCTATAGCAATCAGTTTTTATTTGTATAGGGGTGAAGGGGTGGAACCCCTTCGTGGGGGCGCAGCCCCCAAACTCTCAACTTACGATTCACCTAGGATTGCTATATTGGCTTCTTGCTTCGAGCCTTTAGCTTTTTCAGTTAACAACTGAAAACTGACTAGGTTTGTGATTCTTGCTGCTGGTAAAGACAGTAGTAGCGTCCGCGCATCTGCATCAGTTCGGCATGTGAACCTTGCTCGACTATGGCTCCTTGATCCATCATCACGATGATGTCGGCATTTTTGATTGTATTCAAGCGGTGGGTGATGAAAAATACGGTGCGATCGCGGAATGCCTCGGCCAAATTGTTGCAAACCTGCCGCTCAGAATCATAATCAAGCGCACTGGTAGCTTCGTCGAGAATCAATAGTCGCGGTGCCTGGAGTACAGTACGCGCGATCGCAATCCGTTGTCTCTGGCCTCCAGATAATCCTGCACCCCGCTCGCCCACAATCGAATTGTAGCCATTCGGCAAAGTCATAATAAAATCGTGGGCTGCGGCAATTTTGGCAGCTGCGATAATGTCATCAGATGTGGCATCAGGATTAGTGAGCGAAATATTTTCCTGCACAGTCCCATTAAATAGCAACGTATCTTGGAGAACTGTCCCAATTTGGCGACGCAGAGAATAAAGCTCTACCTTGTTGATGTCATAATTATCAATCTGCACCCGACCGTTTAGCGGCTCGTAGAGTCGAGAAATTAGCTTGGTGAGTGTACTTTTCCCCGAACCGCTCTGCCCAACAATTCCGATAAAGATGCCCGCAGGGAAATCTAGATTAATATTGGCAAGCTGCAAGGGGCCAGTGGGATTAAATCGGAAAGAAACATCCTCAAACTTGACTGCACCATCAATCTCTGGCATCGGAATGTTAGTGCGATTACTTTCTGGTACTTCTTGCTCTGCGTCAATAATGTCACTTAAGCGCTCGATTGATAAACCGATTTCCTGGAAGTTCTGCCATAACTGGGCCAAGCGCAGCAACGGACTCGTAACATAGCTAGCAATGATTCTAAACGCAATCAGTTGTCCCAGCGTAATATGAGATGCATCGGTCTGTGGCAATAGCACCAGATGCGCTCCTACCCACAGTAGTAACAGCCCAGATAGTTTGTTTAAAAAGCCACTGATCGAACCTGCCCAACTTGAAGTCAATACGGTCTGAAATCCTGCATTGACATACCGAGCATATTTTTCTTGCCAATCCCAACGCGCTTTTAGCTCGATGTTTTGGGCTTTTACGGTCTGGATACCCGAAAGCACCTCCACCAGATAGGATTGAGTATCCGCATGGCGTTCTGCTTTTACCCGCAATTGCTTTCGAATAATTGGCGAAGCAATCACAGCCAGTAATATAAACAGTGGGATTGTGACTAGCGCCCAAAATGTAAGCTGCACGCTGTAGAACAGCATGATCACGATGTAGATCACCGAGAAGACAGCATCAAGCACAACCGTTAAGGCTGTGCCTGTCATGAAATTGCGAATATTCTCAAGTTCGGCAATACGGGTAGATAATTCGCCCACACGTCTGCGATCGAAGTAGGCCAGGGGCAAACGCAGCATGTGATCGATAATCTCTGAGCCTAGGCTCATGTCAATACGGTTGGTGGTATCGACAAACAAATAGGTACGCAAGGCCGATAATAGCGCTTCAAACAGAGCCACTCCAACCAGCAACCAGCCCAGAATATCAAGCGTATCGATGCTGTTTTGTACCAGCACCTTATCAATAATGATCTGAGTAATTAGGGGGTTAGCTAAACTGAATAGCAGGATGAAACATGATGCTACCAGTACCTGTACCATGATGCCGCTATGCATCTTTAGGTATGGCACAAAAGAGTTTAACCCAAACCTTTCGGTGCGATCGCGCAGCCTAGCCTTAACCAGAACAATTTGCATTTGTTCGGGACATTGCCTGATGAATGCTTCTACTTTTTGCCGTCTCACGCCGCCAGACTCTGGTGATGCGATCACGATTTCAGTAGGGGTAATCTTATAGATAACCGCGAAGCTGTCTTGCCACTGGATTAATGCTGGCCCTTTGATCCGATTTATGGCAAGCGAGGGGATTTGGATCAGTTGCCCAGTTAGGCCAATCATCTCCACTAGTGCGCCGCAGAGTTGCAATGGAATATTTCCAACCTTAGCGACCTGGTTTTCTAGCACTCTTTCTAAGATATCTCGTTTAAAAGTGCCATCCAAGTGCTTGCTCAGCATCTGCAAGCAGGCTAGCAGACCATCAGCGGGTCCCCTACCCCGCACGTAGGGGTAGCTACGCATAGCCTCTCCACTGATTTCATCGTCTTCAACACGAGCAGGAGGACGATCTGGGGCAAAGGGAATTTCGTCTGGACCTTTGTCTGTTAAGCCAGTCAGAGCTTGAGTATTGGTAATGGATTCTAGTTCGCGAAAGCCAAGTAAGCGTGCGCCTTGCCTACTTTCTATGATTAATCCTGTATCAGTTGGGTTGATGCGACTACCGACTGGGTTATTTGTTATTTCGCCAGCGCTGACCAACCATAGTAGATTTGGATCTAGCTTGCTAGGATCGAACTTACCCTTAGGGAGATTGAGGATTATGCCTTCCTGGCTAATTTTTGTGGCGAGTTCCTTCGGATCGGCTGTGGCGTTAGCGCGACGCTTTAGCTCAGCTACCACCAACTCAAACACTTCACTTATAGAGCAGCGCTCCCGAAAAGCTTGCTTGAAGGTAGGCTCTTTGTCTAAAAGTTCTAGAAAATCTTTTGCCGATAACGTTGCGACCACAGTTTCGATCGAGGCGATCGCCGTCTCACACGGTACGCCACGAATTAGACTTGTCCAACCTACTATTTCACCTGGGTTAATCGCACCTAAACTAACTGGTACGTTACTAGCAGTGCCATAGCCTAATAGTCTGGCTTGACCTTGGTAAATAATTGATACCTGATTTGGCAGCGCTTCGTGCAATAGAATTGTCTGGCCCATGCGGTACTGCAAAAACTGACACTTCGATACGACCGATTTAAGCGATTCAGCGCTAAGGTGATCGAAAGGTGAAGTTCGTGCCAGAAATTCTTGCAGTTGAGTATGTGAAATAAGTTGTGGCATAGACAGAAGTTAAATTGCAGAACTAACCTGGAAGCTACCTAATTTAACTACTATTTAGGTTAAATCAAGTTAGCTTCTCTAGGCAAAAGTCACCGTTATTATAGTCCTCTAGGATAGCCCTAGTAGGTTAATAACTGGTGTACATGTTGAAGCATAACTTATTACACCTTCGTGAAAGATATCTAAACTTCTATTAGCTAGTCTGAAGAGGGAATGTATAGAAGCAAACCGATCTTCTCTTAGAGCCGTAACTAAAACAATTCCAAATAATTTTTACTGACTGAATCTTAGGTTGAATGATTTTGAGAAAGAATTATGTGGGGAGTTTGAGGGCGCAGCCCTCAGTTAGGGCTATGCTCAAAACCCCATTAAATATAGATCTTCTTTTGGTTCAACGTAAGGTGGGTTACAGACACGCGGGAAAATCTAGATAAAACGGGGAATTATGAGCAATTGGCAATGGCAAGAGAGCGTTTTAGTTTGTGAGTTACTTTCTGGTTGGCAGCACGGCTTTTTTACGCGATCGCACGCCCCTGAAACACCCGATCGCTTGAAGGAACTAATACGAGCTGAAGGTAGAGCTTACCGAGCCAAGCAAGTACATGGCGATCTTGTACTGAGTAGTGCTGAAATCGATTCCGAACCATTCTCAGAAGCCGATGGGGTTTGCGCGCTTAAGGAACCTATTCCGCCTCAGTCGGTTTGGGTATGCACTGCGGACTGCGTGCCCGTACTAATTGGCGATCGCCGCCTTAGAAGCGTTGCCGCTGTTCATGCTGGTTGGCGCGGTACTGCCGCCAAAATTTTGGGTGTAGCGATCTCCAAATTCTTAGCTCATGGTAGTAGCTTAGAGGATCTATGCGTGGCATTGGGACCAGCGATTTCCGGTGACTCCTACCAGGTAACACAGGAGGTTGCATATCGAGTTTTGCTGACGATTGCGCATCCACAAGGAGTATCGAGCGATCCGCAGCCAGATCGCTGCCGCCTCGATCTCAGATCTGTGCAGCAACAACAGTTAGTCGAAATGGGGATTAAATCTGAGCATATTGCGATCGCACCTTACTGCACGCTCAAACATGAGGAGCATTTTTTCTCCTATCGCCGCAATTGCCTAGAAAATCCTGACACTCCCCCCAGTCGCCCACAGATCCAGTGGTCTGGTATTGCTACTAGTCACTAATTGCTTTTTGTCTTAATAAATGATCGCACAAGACTAGAGCAACCATGGCTTCAACCATAGGGACGGCACGGGGCAATACACAGGGATCGTGACGACCTCTGGCAATTAAAGTCGTATCCTCGCCATCTACGCTTACGGTTTTCTGTTCCTGCATGATTGTGGCTGTGGGCTTAAACGCCACGCGAATCATGATATTTTCACCGTTGGAAATGCCGCCCTGAATACCGCCAGAACGATTGGTTTGCGTGCGGATGCGCTCCCCTTCCATATAAAATTCATCATTATGCTCGCGCCCAGTCAAGAATGTGCCCGCAAACCCGGAGCCAATCTCAAAGCCCTTAGTGGCAGGCAAGGACATTACTGCCTTTGCTAAATCTGCTTCTAGTTTGTCAAATACAGGCGCACCAAGACCGACAGGTATATTTCGTGCCACGCATTCAATCGTGCCACCTACCGAGTTTCCGTCGCGACGAATTAACTCGATCGCCTCAATCATTTTTTCCGCCATTTCAGAGTCGGGGCAGCGCACAATATTGCTTTCCACCTGTTCTAGGGTCACCGTATCAGCATCAACAAATGCTTCTAAATCCTTGATCCGTTTCACATAGGCGACAATCTCTACGCCTGCGGCCTGCTGCAGAATTTTCTTGGCGATCGCCCCAGCGGCAACACGACCAATTGTTTCTCGGGCTGAGGCGCGACCACCACCCTGCCAGTTGCGAATGCCGTACTTAGCTTGATATGTTGCATCGGCATGGGACGGACGAAATTTCTCGGCCATCTCACTGTAGTCCTGGCTGCGGGCATCTTTATTTCTGACCAGAATAGAAATAGGCGTACCTAGGGTTTTACCCTCAAATACACCAGATAAAATTTCGCAGCGATCTTCTTCCTTGCGAGGTGTCGTAATTTTGCTTTGCCCAGGCTTACGGCGATCGAGATCGACCTGAATTTCGGCTTCACTAATCTCGATGCGTGGCGGACAGCCATCTATAATTACCCCTACACCGCCACCATGGGACTCGCCATAGGTAGTGATCCGAAATAAATGTCCAAAAGAATTACCCATTATGCTCTCAATCAACGGCAAACAAATTGGTTAATGCTAACCTTCCACAAATCCAGCGGAATTAAGATGACCACCACCGCCAAGCTGTTTGGCGATCGCACTCACGTCAAAATCCCCAATCGATCTTAGCCCCCACTGGCGCTTACCATCACCGCGATCGAAGTAATAGGCGGCAAATGGTGCATCAGGATACCTCAAACATAGTTCGTGAGGGACATCGGAAAAAAAGGTAGTGGCATTTGCCACAGGTACACGATAGCCAGCAATGTCTTTAAACATAACCTGATCGCACATACTGGCGATCAATTGTTTCTGGAGACGAAGAATAATTGCGCCCTCTTGTTTAAGGGCTGGAATATCAAAACTATCCCACACTTCGAAATTCATCGGGTACGAGCAGATCGCCGCAAATACTTCTCGGCTTTCTGGTAGTTTAAATTCCCATAGGTCGCGATCGCTAATATAGGCTACTAACTCTGACAATGGTGACTGGGGATGCCAAAACTCCCACGCTAGAACTGCGCCAGATTTATGCATGTCAAATATTGCAAAATCTAGCCCAACTAGATCCTCTTGAGCTGTTTTATGGTGATCTAGGACGGTTAAGTGGGCAACTCGTTGCTTGAGGTCGAGCAGAATGCTCTTAGGATAAGCAAAGTCTAGGATGAAAGCCTTGGCATCGGCTGGCATCTCTGGTGGGGGATTGCCATGTTTAACGGGAATGTATGTGGCGCGATCGCCTAACGCCTTCCACGCTGCCCAAGCCGCACCGAAACCATCAAAACAATTAGCATGGTACAAAACGTAGGTGGGGTTCGTAGTAGTTACACTCCTTTGTTTATTTCGCAAGCACAATAAATCGTGCAGGATCTACTATTTTACTGCGATCTCGTCTAAGCCTGTAAATGATAGTCAGTATTTGCTGGAATACCTAGTCTCAGCCAAGTAAATCCTTCAGGGTGACTACATTGCCAATTACGGCGATCGCTGGTGGATCGAAACTATTCGCGGCGATTAACTCTAAGATATTACCCAGATTCCCAACTAACTCACTCTGATCGGCACGAGTACCCTGGCGCACTAGCGCAATCGGCGTAGTGGACGGCAGGCCAGCGGTGCTTAGATTTTTGACGATCTCAGCTAGGTTATGTAGACCCATGTAAACTACGATCGTCTCAGAGCCTTGCGCGATCGCCTCCCAGTTGATACTAGAACGATACTTGCCTGTCGATTCGTGCCCTGTCACAAACGTCACCGAAGAGCTGAAGTCGCGATGGGTAAGGGGTATGCCAGCATAGGCAGGTGCGGCGATGCCTGATGTAATTCCGGGCACTACCTCAACAGAAATTCCGGCTGCGACTAGATCGCCCATTTCCTCGCCGCCACGACCAAATATAAACGGATCTCCACCCTTGAGCCTAACCACAATTGCATGTTGTTTAGCTTTCTCAATTAGTATTTGGGTGGTTTCAGATTGGGGTATGGAGTGATGGCCGCGACGCTTGCCCGCATTAATTTTCTCGGCAGCGGGATTAATCATAGACAAGATCTCATCGCTTACCAGTGCGTCATAGATCGCCACATCACAAAGTTCTAAGATCCCTTTGCCTTTAAGCGTCATTAAGCCCGGGTCGCCAGGCCCGGCTCCCACAAGATATACTTTGCCTAAATACTCACAGGCATTGGATTTTGGCATTAGATACGATGAAGTTTCTTCTCTCTTGTTACACAACTATCATGCCCCATATTCGTAAATAGTGATCTGTGATACATCGCAACTAGAATTTACGCCCAAAATTAGTTCACTTTTGAACTCCGCCAGGTATGTGAATTTTCACACCAAGGCTCACCTTGCAGGTGCTAATCTATTATGGGCAAATCTTCAAATTAGGGTGAATGTGAAATATAAGCGTATTCTGCTTAAACTCAGCGGTGAAGCTTTAATGGGCGATCGCACTTTTGG
Source organism: Pseudanabaena sp. SOY_30_concoct_251 (assembly GCA_031388585.1). Lineage (GTDB taxonomy): Bacteria > Cyanobacteriota > Cyanobacteriia > Pseudanabaenales > Pseudanabaenaceae > PCC-6802. The sequence goes on from JANMRU010000045.1 coordinate 11,893, forward strand.
TATCGATCCCGCTATAGTGCAGTCTATTAGTCTGGAAATAGCAGAAATTGTACGTAGTGGTGTGGAGGTAGCGATCGTCGTTGGTGGCGGCAATATCTTCAGAGGTATGCAGGGTGCTGCTGCGGGCATGGACAGGGCGACAGCAGACTACATCGGCATGATTGCCACAGTCATGAATGCTCTGACTCTCCAAGATGCACTTGAGCATCTCGAAGATCCGATTCAGACTAGGGTAATGACCGCGATCGCCATGCAAGAAGTTGCCGAGACATATATCCGTCGTCGCGCGATCCGCCATCTCGAAAACAAGCTAGTTGTAATTTTTGGCGCTGGATCGGGTAATCCATTCTTTACCACCGACACCACAGCCGCCCTACGCGGAGCTGAAATTAATGCTGAAGTGATCTTTAAAGCTACCCGAGTTGATGGTATTTACGACGCCGATCCTAAGCTAAATCCTCAAGCAACGCGCTTTAATACTCTGACCTACGACCACGTCTTGACCCATGACCTCAGAGTCATGGATATTACGGCTTTTACGCTTTGCAAAGAAAATAATATTCCGATTGTGGTTTTCGATCTTTGTGTCCCAGGCAACATTCGCCGCGCTGTCATGGGAGAATCTATTGGTACGTATGTAGGAGGTTCTTGTGAAGTTAACTGAAATTGAGTCCCGTATGCAGAAGGCAGTTGAAGCCACGCAGCAAAACTTTAATACGATTCGGACTGGTCGTGCCAGCACCTCCTTGCTAGATCGGATCGCGGTGGAATATTACGGCTCACCTACTCCCCTCAAATCCCTGGCCAACGTGACTACGCCCGATGCTACGACCATAATGATTCAACCCTTCGATCGAGGTAGCATGGCACTAATCGAGCGCGCGATCTCAGATTCAGATGTGGGCTTAACCCCTAATAACGATGGTAGTATTATTCGCCTAAATATCCCCCCATTAACTGCCGATCGTCGCAAAGAACTGGTTAAAACTGTTGCCAAACTTTCAGAAGAGGGCAAAGTCGCAATTCGGAATGTGCGACGTGACGGTATAGACTCTACTCGCAAGCAAGAAAAGTCTAAAGAAATATCAGAGGATGAGTCCAAAACCCTTCAAGATCAACTCGACAAACTCACTGACAAATACGTCAGGAATATAGATAAAATCTTGGCCGAGAAGGAGAAGGAAATTTCTACAGTCTAGTTAATCCAAATTAGCTGTCGCTATCATGGGAAGCCAGACCAGACATCGCTCTGTATGAATAGTTGTTTGGTCTAGAGATTTTCTGGATATCTTCCTTGATTGTCTCAAGATCGACATAGCGATCTGAAACATTGATCAGGTGATCGCTGGTCATCGATCTCAGGCTAACCACCTCTACTCTTACACCTCTATAGCTTGCGGCATCAACTGCATAGGCTAGATCGCCATCACCACTGACTAGAACGGCTGTATCGTAGGATCCAGCTAGAGCCATCATATCTACGGCAATCTCGACATCCAGATTAGCTTTTTTGGAACCATCAGGTAGCTGTACCAGCTCCTTTGAAATTACGCGATAACCATTGCGGCGCATCCAGAGTAAGAATCCCTGTTGTTTTTCATTCGTGCGATCGACGCCAGTGTAAAAGAATGCTCTGAGTAGTCTTGAACCCTCAGTCAGTCTCCATAAGAGCTTGGTGTAATCAATTTCTATGCCTAGCTGCAGAGCTGCGTAAAATAAATTAGAGCCATCAATAAATATGGCCACCCGTCCTCGGTTTTCAATTACCTGTTCGGGTGTAAAAGCTGAATCATTATCAAAATTTAACATTGGTTTTCCTATAAGAAGTTTGGTTATAGTTTTGACTACCCAAAAACATTTAGAATATCAGCCCATATATAATGCAGATTCCTAACAATTGATCGATCATCTAAGGTCAATCAGATAATTTCAACTATTCGGCACTTCTAGTTCCTGATGTTGCCTTACCTAGTTTGGTCTACTCTAAGAGCTAACCCTACTTGATATAAATAACCATAAATTTGTTTTTTAATTTTTGTTAAGTATATGTGCTTAACAGCTTAGCATATTAAGTTAACTGGTTGGGGCAATTTCTATACGGACAAAAACGGGAGTTGGTTTCACTAATGGTTTGCCAGACTCTAGTATTCCCCATTTAGAATGATCCCATGCTGGTGGCTGAGATTCATCAAACTCTAGTCCTAGCTGGCGATAGATTTCTTTGCTCAAACCTGGGGAGATCGGTGATATTAAAAAAGCAGTTGTACGAATAGCCTCCAGTAACGTATAAATTAAGGCATTAACTTCAACTTGTTTGCCAGCTTTGTAAAGCTGCCAGGGAGCAGCATCATCGATCAGCTTATTGCAGCCCCATACAAGTGATAGGATTTCTTCACACACTTTACGGAAATCCAAACTGATATATGCGATCTCAACGCGATCGCCAATGCCAGCGGCGAGTCGAAGTATCGGCTCAAGCAAGCCAGATAACTCGCTGGGTGCATAGGGAGGCACTGCCTGATGGCAGTACTTGACTGCCATACCTAAGCTGCGATTAAGTAAGTTACCCAAACTATTAGCCAGGTCAGCATTCAGAACCGACACGAATCTTTCTTCATTAAAATCGCCATCGCGACCAAACTCGATTTCCTTAAGAAAGTAATAACGAACTGCATCAGCGCCATAGCGCTCCACAAGGTCAAATGGATCTATTGTATTACCTAGCGTTTTTCCCATTTTGAGTCCGTCTTTTGTCAGGAATCCGTGACCAAAGACGCGCTCGGGGATCGGTAACCCTGCTGACATTAACATGGCAGGCCAGTAAACCGCATGAAATCGCAGTATATCTTTACCAATAATATGCAAGGTGATTGGATACCATGTTTTGAGTGCGTTTTCTAGGCTAGGTTCGGTTTCTGGCTCTAGGAGGGCAGTAATGTATCCAAGTAGAGCATCAAACCAAACATAGATGGTGTGAGATGGATCGATTGGTACTGGAAAGCCCCAATCCACGTTGATTCTAGAGATCGAAAAATCTTTTAACCCTTGTTTGACAAAGCCTAAGACCTCATTTCTTCTGATCTCTGGCTGGATGAACTCAGGGTTTTGCTCGTAAAGTTGCTCCAACTGGGACTGATACTTAGATAGTTTAAAAAAATAGTTAGCTTCATCGCGCCATTCACAACTAATGTTGGTGTGAATGGGGCAGTGGCGATCGGCGATGAGTTCTCTTTCTTCTTTAAATTCTTCGCAACCAACGCAGTACCAGCCCTGTTGCTGGCTAGAATAAATATCACCCGCATCATAAACCCGCTGAAAAAATTCATTCACGATCGCATGATGGCGTTCATCAGTGGTGCGAGAAAACCGATCGTAGCGAATGTTTAGTTTGTGCCATAGCTTTTGAAATTCTGCCACAACGCGATCGCAGTGCTCTTGAGGATGAAGATTTTGCTTTGCCGCCGCCCGTTGGATTTTCTGTCCATGTTCGTCGGTACCTGTAATGAATAGAGTGGGATGCCCTTGCAGCCGATAAAAGCGTGCTAGTGCGTCCGCTGCTATGGTTGGGTAGGCACTGCCAATGTGTGGCAGATCGTTAACGTAATAAAGCGGCGTTGTGATCGCCACTGGTTTGTGGGGCATAAATGGTGACTTTCGCAGTTATCGATCGATATTCTAGGACTATTCTACCCGAGCTATAATCAGCGTAAGGATGTCCCCTAAGATATTGCTGCTCTAAAGTAGAAGGTTATCAGGTCAGAATAAGTTGGGGTGATATAATCTTTCCACACTAGAGCATTCTTCCCGAATCTGGAAATGCGCATGTATGTGTCTCGCAGTCAGTGAGGGGGGAGTTCTGAAGTCAAGTCTAGCTAAGTGCGAGAGGCTTAAGTGCGATGATTGAAATGAGAGTAGCTGGAATTGCTATTGATGCTGTCAGCCGTAACCCGATTGTGTTGCTGCGAGATGCTGGAGATCGACGCGCCTTACCAATTTGGATTGGAGAAGCAGAAGCCAAGGCTATAGTTTCCGCCCTCGATCCGAATCCTGCGGTCAGACCTATGACCCACGATTTATTAATCAATACTCTGAGTGCTTGGTCGCTCAATGTAGAGCGAGTAGTGATACATTCGCTCAAAAACAGTACTTTTTTTGCGTCTTTGAGTATTAAGCATGGGGATTCTATCAAAGAAATTGATGCAAGGCCTAGCGATGCGATCGCCATTGCCTTGCGAGCAAACTGCCCAATCTGGGTAGTCGAAGAGGTGGTATCTGAGGCATCAATACCTGTAGATCAAGATGCTGATGAGGCTGAGCGTCGTGCTTTTAGAGAATTTTTGTCTAATCTTAATCCTGAAGACTTTGCCAAGGGCCAAAGTAGAGGGAATTAGGGGTAAACAACAAATAGCCCTTATGCTCTATGGGACCCAAGGCCGAGAATAGAAAGAGGCTAGGAGTTGTTCCCACTCCGAACATTCTATTGAGGAGATTGTGCGGTTTCCGAAGACTGTGTTGGCTGATCGGTGTTGGAGGGACTAGGAATATCGCTGTTGCTGGAAGTTTTAGCCTGGTATTTGCTATCAAAGACCTCTTGGACAACTTCGCCTTCTGCTCCTAGGGTTTTTGTGGGTGACTGGTTAAAAGTTACTGATACGGCAGCGGCATTACCAGCTCTAACAATAATGCTTTGATTTGCAGACCATGACTTGCGGGTACCCTCTGACAAGATCCCTTCAAAGTCAATTTTGTCATCTACGGTGACTCGCAGCCAAGACTGATTGGTCATGGCAATGCCCACATTGAAGGGTTTGTTGCCTGAAAAGCCAAAATTGGGATTGGTGGTACTTGATTTGCCTGCACTAACTAAATGACTGAAATCTGACCAGGAATCACTCGATTGCGGAGATTTTGGATTAACAGAGCGCGGTTTAGCAGTATTTGGACCTAATGTTTCTTTGGGGATAGGATTTTGCTTGCTTTGCCCAGTCGTCGGCGTAACTTGTGCAGATGGACTGATATTAGCTTGCCTTTCGGTAACTCGATTATTATTAGACAAAGGATTTAAAAATGATGCTAGCGCACCTACTGCTCCAGCAATAACCAAGATATAAAGGGCATAGAGATGCAGTGGTTTTAGCTCTGCGGCGGGCGAACTAGACCAGTTTGGAAGGGTGGGCTCGGGGGAAACTGGGAAATCTTCCGCTAAGCTATCTAGACCGACAGCATTACTATATTTACGAATAAATCCTTGAACGTAGATCGGTTCTGGCAATGAATCTAGATTGCCTTCCTCTATTGCTCTAAGATGACGTTCGGGGATCAAGGTTTTGGCGGTCACTTGATGAAGTGACATCAACTTAAGCTCTCGTGTTTGCTTAAGTTTAGCTCCAATCTCTGCTAACTTACTTGACTGATTACTGTTAATATTCACGGCACTAACTAGCCTCACTAAAAAAACTAGAATTGAACTTGACTAGAAATATGCTCTTGTCGCTCTTCTAGTTGCCTTGGGTTGTCTTAATTCAGAGTTGTCTAGTTAACTATAGCAATCCTAGATGAAACATAAATTGGGGGGCGGGGGCTTTGCCCTCAGAGAGGGGTGAACCCCCTAGAACCAATAAAAACCGTTTGCTATATTCAACGTAACTTTTAAGTAAATTAGGTTAACCTGACAAACCTGGATTGACACAAATATTCTAATTTGCTAGGTTTCAACCTTTAAGACTGGGTAGGATATCAGCTCAAGAGAAATAAGTCTGATTGTAGTATTTAGCCATTTGTACTACCGACCAATTATATCACTGAGACATCAGTTTCAGTGGGGTTAAGGGCATTTAGTGGTTACGATCTTTCTGACGGTTTTGTGAGTTATAGAGATCGCTTGTTCGATTTCCTGGGCGCTCAAATGACGATATTTACCAGGTGCTAGGTTGTTGATTTGAATGTCTGAGATCGCTATGCGGTGGAGCGCGATCGCTGGACAGTTTAATTGCTCGGCAATGCGTCTAATTTGCCGATTGCGGCCTTCTCTAAGGACTATTCGCAATTGAGTGCGATCGCCTTTTCGAGCCATAACTGTTATCTGGCAAGGTAGGGTTAGTTTTCCATCTAACTCTATGCCGTTGCGCCAGTTTTGCAATGCATCGCGATCTAGCTGTCCTCGAACCCATACTTCATAGATTTTAGGGATGTGATGGCGAGGGTGGGTTAAGCAATTGGTGAAATCTCCATCGTTAGTTAATAGCAAAGCACCGCTGCTGTTATAGTCAAGCCGCCCTACGGGATAGAGGTGGGAATAGTGGGTTGGCAGCAAATCTAGGACTGTTTTTCTGCCCTGGGGATCGTAACAGGTACTCACCACAGCTACTGGTTTGTGCAGTAGGATGTAAACTTTCTCTGGTGGCAGATTCTGGCTAATTAGCTTCCCGTCAACCTCAATGCGATCACACTGGGGATCGGCTTTAATTCCGAGCTCTGTGACGATTTCACCATTGAGGCGTACCCGCGCTCCCAGGATCAACTTTTCGGCTTCTCGGCGTGAGGCGATGCCAAAACGAGCAATGATTTTTTGCAGGCGTTCTGTCATCTTGAGCTTACCTCTTTGCTGCTCGATCGCCTCAGATCAAAATAGAACCTGGCGTATAAATACCCGCACTAATTGGCCTGTTAACTAGTGAGTTAGCACCAACTATCGTATTAGCTGGAATATGGGCATCGGCTCCCACCGTGGTGCGATCGCCTATAAAACAGGGCGCAACAAGTTTTGCCGCAGGATCTACTGTGGCCGTCTTGGTCACCCATACACCAGGTATAGGTGAGGTAGCTGTGGCAGCCAAATCGCAAGGCATATTTCCAGTCAGGATATCGAGATGTGCTTGGCAATACTTCTCAGGCGTACCTAGATCTAACCAGTAGCCATCCCAAATAAACCCCATCATTTTGTGCCCCTGCTCAAGGATGCCTGGGAAGACGACGCGCTCGAAACTAAGTGGTTCGCCTACTGCATAGCAATCGAAAACCTTTGGTTCTAGGACGTAGGTGCCAGCGTTAATTGTATTTATACCTTGCGCCAAAAAAATCACTGCCTGCTCGGGTGTTGGTTTTTCGCGGAAGGCCAAAACCTGGCGATCTCCCACCAGTTCCACCAGGCCAAAAGGTGTGATGTCATCTACGCAGGTTAGGGTGAGCGTCGCAGCAGCCCCACTATCTTGATGGAACCTAATTAAGGCTTTAAGATCCAGGTCAGTCAGAATATCGGCATTGAAGACAATCAATGAGTCGCCTGTAAAATATGGCTCGGCTAACTTGATGGCTCCAGCCGTATCTAGGGGCGTAGACTCTTCGATGTAGCGGATTTTTACACCAAAGCGATCGCCATCTTCAAAATACGATTTTACCTGCTGTGCCTGATAATGCACGTTGAGTAAGATATCAGTAATGCCTGCGTCACGACAGCGATCGATCATCCATTCTAGGAACGGGCGATCGAGCAAAGGCAACATTGGTTTGGGGCAACCATAGGTGAGCGGACGGAGGCGAGTACCTTTCCCCCCTGCAATGATTACAGCTTGCATAATAGTTGCCTACGGTATAGTTAGTTAACGAGAACGATTTTGGACTAATTATAGGGATTATGGGGGACGATGTGAGAGTCTGCCAATATCAGATCTAACTACAGAATGACAGGTGAACCTACCAAACCAACACCAGTAAAAACTTTAGCTCCCCCATCAGGATGAAAAAAACAGCAAATAATAAAGCTAATGCTTCCAGTTCACCTCGGCGTTACAGTTTCGGTTTTGGCAAAGCGTTATTAGTCTTAGCTCTGCTCGCCTCGGTGACTGCTGGTACCATGTTAGCCAGATTAGCACCCTTGACCGCATTTGACTGGGGAGGACTAGTAAGAGGGCGCAGTTTGCAGGACGTCTTGGTGGAGGGGTTGGGGCGCAAGCTATCTCGCCCTTATCAGGTTTTGATCATGGGTGTCGATCACGTACCAGAGGCCGCGCCAAACTCGCCGGATTCATTTAATGGTCGTAGTGACACGGTAATGTTAGCCAGGTTCGATCCAAAAACGAGATCGCTAAAGTTGCTATCTATCCCCCGCGATACTCAAGTACAGATCCCTCAGTATGGCGTCCAAAAAATCAATGCTGCGAATGTATTTGGGGGCAGCAATCTTGCTATTTCTACAGTAAAAGAAAATTTCGGCGGCGTGCAAATTGACCGCTATGTCAGGATCGATACATCGGGATTAGTGGCTTTAATTGATGCCCTTGGTGGTGTTGAGGTTAATGTGCCTAAGCGCCTACGCTATCAAGATAAAACTCAAAAACTCAGTATCGATTTGCAGCCAGGTCTGCAAACGCTTAATGGTAAACAGGCTGAAGGTTTTGCCAGATTTCGCAACGATGAGGAAGGTGATATTGGCCGCATTCGCAGACAGCAAATTTTATTGAAGGCGATCGAAAAGAAACTTACCGATCCGTGGCTTGTCATCCGATTACCCCAACTAGTGGGGATGATGCAGAAGTATGTTGATACCAACCTTAACGCTGATGAAATCACAGCTTTGGCAACGTTTAGCCTGACATTAAAACCCAATGCGGTAAAAACCTTGACATTGCCTGGCCGACCCAGCGCTGACTATGAATTCAATACAAGTTATTGGATCGTCGATCCTGATGATGCGGCACGGATCGTTGGTGGTAATTTTCAAACGGGAAGTTAGAAATATCGCAATCAGTTTTTATTTGTTTAGGGGTGAAGAGGTGGAACCCCTTCGTGGGGAAGCAGCCCCTCACCCCCAACTTACAATTCATATAGGATTGCTATAGTTAACAAAGGGTTGAACTTATGAGACTTCTATTTATCTCGACACCTGTAGGAGCCTTTGGTTCTGGTATTGGTGGTGGTGTCGAGCTAACTGTGCAAAATGTGGCTCATGAACTTATACGGCGATCGCATACAGTCCATCTAGCCGCTTGCATTGGTTCTCAGTCGGATACTATTCCGCTAATCACCATACCTGGAGAGGTGCATGAATTTGCCCAAAATCAGTCCCGCACCGATCCTGTTAATTTCCCGAGTAATTCTGTGGTGGCCAATATGTGTGCCTACGCCAGAACCATGCAGAGTAGCTACGACTTGATCGTCAATTTTGCCTACGATTGGTTACCTTTTTATCTCACCCCATTTTTTAGCACGCCGATCGCTCATTTTGTCAGCATGGGTTCTCTCTTGGATTCTATGGATCTGGCGATCGCCCAGGTAGCCCATGCTTATCCTGGCACAATCGGCGTTTACACGCGCACCCAATCTCATACATTCGAGGGATTAGGCAACTTTCGTATTCTTGATAGCGGTATAGATATCGATCTCTATGATTTCTGTGCGGAGCCAGAACTCGAGTTAGCATGGATAGCGCGTATTTCTCCTGAGAAAGGCCTGGAAGATGCAGCGGCTGTGTCCGAGCAAACGGGTTTAGAAATTAACATACTGGGGAAAATGCAGGATGAGGAGTATTGGGAGGAAGTTCGGCGAGATTATCCTGAAGCTAAATTGAATTATTTGGGATTCGTTCCCACAGATAGACTTCAGTCTATTTTGGGTAAATGTCAGGCGTTATTAATGACACCGAAGTGGGTAGAGGCTTTTGGTAATGTGGCGATCGAAGCGCTGGCCTGTGGCGTGCCGATTATTAGCTATGCTAGAGGTGGGCCTGTAGAAATTGTACGTCATGGTGAGACGGGCTTTCTGGTAGAACCTGATAATGTTGAAGAGTTATGTAAAGCTTTGGCATCTTTGCCGCGAATCAACAGGAAAGCTTGCCGTCGCCAAGCTGATACGCAATATTCTTTGCAAGCTCTGGGCGATCGCTTTGAGCAATGGTTTATGGATATCCTTAGTACCGTAGCTTAACGTCAACAATCGCTGAAACATTCGCAGGTCTACGGGTGTGATAGAGGCGATCGCGTCTGACTTGCTACCAATTGTTGCTGTAGTTGAGCGATAGATGTGGCTGGCTCTAAACAGGTGAATCCCTGACAGACGATCGCAATGCAATCGGGTGGTAGTTCTGAGTCAATTTCAAATAAGACAAATGGATAATATTGAGCTTTTAAATGCTGGTATTGCGTTAAGGAAGTACGTACCAAAGTATGATTCTGTAACCACACAGCCGCATTAATCAGACTGGGACAGGCAACGGGACTATTGCTAATTACTTGTCCGAAACTATGGAGGGATTCCTCTGCCTTGGTGAGATAATCCAACCGATCTGCCAGTAAACCTAGCTTCACTAGATTGGCGATCGCCACGCCATTTGCTGATGGAAGTGCATTATCTTGGTAGCTTTTTTCCCTGATTAACAGATGGTCGCTCATATCGGTTGCGGTATTGAAGTACCCCCCAGCCCGATCGCCAAAGGCGAGATCGAATTCTGCTTGGATATCTAAGGCGTTCCGAAGATAGGAATCGGCTAGATCTGCATCAAAGTTCAGGCAGGCTTGTTGTAAATCGATTAACGCTTTAATCAAGAGGGCGTAGTCCTCAGATTGGCCGGCGATCGCAGGATTGCCGTCGTAACTGACGCGGTAAAGACTTCTCCCTGCGCCGCTATTCTCAACCCATTGATGCTGCAAAATAAAGTCTGCGGCGGCGATCGCCATTTGCCGATAAGAATCTACACCAAATACTCGATATGCCGTAGCTAGACCTGAAATCATCAGAGCATTCCAGGCCACGATCGCCTTTGTATCTGTAACTGGCGGTACTCGACCTGGCCAGTTAATTGCTTTGACCTGTTCGGAACTGCGGGCGGGGGGGAAAGCATCAGTTGGCAGCGAATCTTTGCCATAGCGCTGGCGAAATAGCTTTTGCAAACAAGCCTCAGTCCTAGTGGATAAACTACCGCGTTGGTGACGCTTGAGCACATTGTGCCCCTCAAAATTGCCATTGGGCGTTACCGTAAATTCCTGAGCTACCTTAGATAGCTCTGCTTCCGTAAACAATTGCTTGAGTTCGTTGTAACTCCATACCCAAAATTTACCTTCTTCTCCTTCACTATCAGCATCTTGGGAGGCGTAAAAATATCCTGCCGCCGTCAGCATTTCCCGTTGCAGCCAGATTACTGTCTGAGCGATCGCCCTTTCTAAAGCAGGTTCGTGCATCCCAAACGACCACAGATTTGCCAGATATTCCATAATCTGGCCATTGTCGTAAAGCATCTTTTCAAAGTGAGGCACAGTCCACGCTGGATCGACGGTATAGCGATGCCATCCGCCCGCCACATGATCGAAAATCCCCCCCAAGCTTAAATCTATGCCCCTTTGCTCGGCCTGTAGGCGTAGATCTGACTGAAACTGACTGCACCGCAGCACCAGATCGGCGTAGGGAATCATGGGAAAGCAGGTTCCAGTGCCGCGATTAATTAAGATCTGAGCGCACTTCGCAATGCCGACCATCAAGGTTTGTGGCTCTACAGTAGCTGGGGCAATTTGTGCCATCAAGTTCAGATTATCAACTATTTGTTGCTTGTAATCTTGCAGCTCCCGTTGGTTGCCTTGATAAATCTGGTGGATCGACTGCAATACTTTTAAGAAGCCTGGTCTACCGTAACGGGGTTCGACTGGGAAATAGGTGCCGCCGTAAAAAGGGACTAAATCATTTGGTGTCAAGAACAAATTAAGCGGCCAGCCTCCACTCTCACCCATGATCTGCACCGCTTGCATATAAATGCTATCTAGATCGGGTCTTTCTTCGCGATCGACCTTGATCGCAATGAAATAATCATTCATGTAATCGGCGATCGTCGGATCGCAAAAAGCCTCGCCTTCCATCACCGTGCACCAATGACAGCTAGAGTATCCAATCGACAAAAAGATTGGTTTATTCTGCGATCGCGCCGTTTCAATTGCTAAATCGCACCATGACCACCAGTCAATGGGATTTTCCGCATGTTTTTGCAAGTAGAGGCTTTGGGACTGGGCAAGATGGTTGGGCATGATATCAATCGGTCCATAGCTTTCCTCTTGATGCTAATTTGTCCGCAATTTAATTTTTTGCATTCATACTAGAGGTTTGATTTTGTCTGCTGCAATAGCATTGTTGTACTGCTGGCAAGAGTCTAACATTTTCTCGTCCAGTCCTTGATGCGTAAATCTGTAATGATACTCGCCGCTACTTGTTTACTTGCCAGCTCTCAACTACTGAGCTAATCGGACAGAAATAACCTTGTCAACTCAACAGGTAAACCATACTCCGTTACGGTTCAGTGATTTCTTATGCCATCATTGCTGATTTCATAAATCCTGGTTACGGTGAAATTTTCTTCGCTCTCAATCAAAAGATTTGAAGTGCTATTTTTCCGATGTTCATTGAGTATTAGTTATAAACCTCAACCCTGTAGGACCAAACCCTGTTTCTTGCACCACGGTTTCGCTATCCTGCGCCAACATGAAGTGGGGTACTCCCGCTGGCGTATAAACAACTGATGCGATATAGGGATTCTCTCTCCACTGGAGATCATTAGGAAGAACTACCCGTGCTTGTGTTTGTGAGCTTAGTACATCAGATGTTGTTTCTGCCCAAGTGTTGGATGCTGCTGGCAGCAACAGAATGACAGTGATGAAACCAATCAGCAGCTTTACAAAAAATTGCTTCTTCATGACTATTTTCTCTAGGATAATCATCACGATACTTTTAGACAAAAGCAATAACCAAATGCGCTACTTACAAGGCTTAACGCAATGATTGTGCTGATTAGCAGTCTAGACAATTTCAAGTTTATTGAGTAGTCGGCAGTAATGGTAAGCATCTTCTCAAATATGGAAAAATGCAATGGATTTCAATGCAGTGGCACTGTTCGTCAAAGTTGTTCAGTACGGCAGCTTCTCGGAAACTGCTCGGCGAACAAATATTCCTGTTGCAACAGTTAGCCGACGCATCAAAGAGTTGGAAGAGGATTTAGGGTTTCGGCTGCTGGAGCGCTCTACTCGATATTTACGCTTGACCGATGTAGGAACAAATTTTCTTAACTACGCCAATCAGGGAGTCGAAGCGTTTGAGATAGGGCTATCCTCGCTCCATCACGACCAGCTGGATTTGTCAGGTACGCTGCGCCTTTCTCTACCATCTGGGTTTATCCCTTGGCGGAAATTGCTGCAAGATTTTCAAGCGCGTTATCCCAATGTCAATATAGAATTGTTAGTGACTGAGCGCAAAGTTGATTTGATTGAGGATAGTATTGATGTCGCTTTAAGAATCGGCGATCGCAAAGATAATCGCGCAATCGCTATGAAATTAGGTGAGTATCGTCATCTACTTGTCGCCAGTCCAATTTTTCTCGCAAAATACGGTGAACTTTCACACCCCCAAAATCTGAGCAAAATGCCCTGTGCTAGTTGGAGAGTCGCAACTGATTCAAAAATCTGGATTTTGGGTGATGAGACCATACAAATCAATCCGTTTTTTCAAGTTAATGATTATCTTCATCTCCTGGAATTAGCTTTATCAGGAATATGCGTTACTGAACTCCCACCATTTCTGGCTCAAGATTATATTGCTGAGGGTCAGTTGAAGCATTTACTGAAGAATCATCCATTGCCTTTATGCGAGCTTAATTTGCTATATCCTTCCCGAAAACAGCTATCTCGTTTAATAAAAGCATATATCAATTTTTGCTCTGAATGGCTGGTGGACTTATTTTAATCATAAGCATCCCAATCTTCAATCTGTTCAATCTTCTACTGGATACACTACAACTAAGACTTGAGCATAACGGCACAGTTGAGCCGACGCAGATGATACCCCAATTCTAACCGATAATCTTTCGCGTTCGGCTCCAACGCCGTGTTCTGCTGCTGTCAACTACGATCCGTATCTATTATTCATTCCTAATCGGATTTTTTAAACAGTTTGGATGCAACGCCTTTCAAGATATGCGGCAATAACTTTGGACCAGGCAAGAAAATAACTCCAAGCTGCTGCATCAATCCAAGAGCATCGCCCTGCCCCCAATGCTCTACAATTTTTCCATCCTCAATGCGATCGATGTGCATGATCGACAAACTGATTTGCTTGCCCGTTGGTGGAAGACCCTGGAATTCTCCAAGATGCCTTGCAGTGAACTTCCCGCACGTCACCACTTTATCGTCTGCAACCACAACCTCATCGAAAACGTGTTGACCCTGACTAAAGGCTAAATAAAACGCCATCCCAAACTGCTTGAACCCTTCTCCGTCCAACGGCTCTGGTATCCCTGCCATATGAGCAATAAAATTTGGAGCCAAAAGCTCTAAGGCTTGATCCATCTTGC
>JANMRU010000051.1:0-1612 GCA_031388585.1 Pseudanabaena sp. SOY_30_concoct_251
ATGCGATCGCCCAGTTTACAATAGAAAGGGAAAGGTAGCAGAGGGCAAGCCTATGACAGTCAGACAACCTCGCTACAGCAAAGAAGAATTTGCTCGACGCGGTAATGCAATTTACGAAACTCAAGTGCGATCTCAAGTCGAGCAGGATAATATCGGCAAAATTGTAGCGATCGATATTGAAACAGGTGACTGGGAAATTGATGCCAGTGAAATAGCTGCTTGCGATCGCCTTGAAGCAAGTCATCCAGACGCTCAAATCTGGATCGTTCGCGTTGGTTCGCGCCATGTACGTCGATTTGGGGGACGTGCGAAGAAAGCTTCATGATCAATGGAATTGTCAATGCAGATTTTGAGCCAATAATTGCATTATCAGTTTGCAGCAGTAATGGGCAAGTTTATACGCAAGATGCCATCATAGATACAGGATTCAATGGTTGGCTTTCATTGTCTCCAGAGCTTATTGCTGAATTAGGACTAGCTTGGAAACGTCGAGGACAAGCCATTCTTGGAGATGGCAGCGAATGTATCTTCAATGTGTACGAAGCAGTTTTAGTGTGGGACGGAATTTCTCTTTTGATTCCTATTGATGAAGCAGATTCAGAGCCACTCATTGGGATGTCATTGATGGAAGGATACCTACTAACAATTGAAGCAATAGAGGGAGGCCGAGTAGAACTCAATAAATTAAAACCCGCTACGCTATAGGGAACTCTCGCTGATATGAGGAAAAGCGATTATCAAGAAAACTGTATGAAATTGCGGTATTCACTGCTACTGACCTATGACTGAAATGCTTCGAGAGGCGATCGCCCCAATCAAAAACCTTCTACACAATCTATAAAATGCGATCGCCTCTTGGTAAACTACACAACCAGAACTATCAATAATTGTGAGAAAATAGAGAAGCAAACGTTCTTTCAAATCCAATGACGATAGCAGAGCTATTTCCTACGCTGAGAGACTTACCTCGTACAGAAAAGTTGAAAGTAATGCAGTTTCTGATTACCGAACTTGCCAAAGAAGAGGAGCCAACTCTACAACAAGGGGCAACCTACTCGCTCTGGTCACCTCTTAATTCACACGAAGCAGCGCACAAACTCGCTCAACTCTTGGAATCAGAACAATCAACGTCCGATCGAGCGATCGCGACGTTTTGGAACTATACAGGCAGAGATTTTTAGAAATGATTTGATAGACTTATAGGTAAGAGCGATCGCCCAACGTAACAATCGAACTTAATAACCTTTAAGCTTATAATTTAGCGTCAGTTTAGTTTAAGTACGAAAATAGGGTGCCTAGATAGATAAATTCCATGCCAAGGAAAATTCGAGAGTTAAAAGCTCAAATTGCTCGCGAAGGATTTGCGTATTTACCCAAGCGTGGTAAAGGTAGCCATGAACGTTGGCGGCATCATTTGCTTGCAAAAACACTAACAATTTCAGGCAAAGATGGAGATGATGTGCCACTCTATCTAGAAAAACAGTTAGCTCAGTTATTAACTGAACTGAAAAAATTAAGGGAGGATGAGAACTTATGAACCGATATAGCATGATTGTTCAATGGTCTAACGAAGATGGACTCTTCCTAGTCACTATTCCTGAATTTGCCGATC
>JANMRU010000066.1:0-1886 GCA_031388585.1 Pseudanabaena sp. SOY_30_concoct_251
TTACCTGCAAGACAAACTTACCCGTTACCCATTCCCTAATTGTGGGTTGCTCTAATCCCACTGTCACGTTTTCAGGATAAATATTTGCGCCAAAGTAGGAAACTGTAAAGTGCGATCGCCCAAACACATAAACGAATGGCAGAGGACGCACACCACGATCGCCCAAATGCGCGCTCGGATCGAAGCCCCGTTCTGCTAAGGATTCCAACATCTCTTCATAACCGATCGTGCCACCATTGTCGGCAATGTGATAGCGCAGTAATGGAATACCATTGTCGCAGGAGAATAACAGCGTACCTTCGTCAGTAGTCTCAAAGTAACGGCTGCGCGGATCGTACTGTACTAATGTAGGAAGCCGCGATTCACCAAACAGCACCCTTGCTGCATCGGGATTTGCGGCCAAATAACGACGAATGCAGATACTCAAAGGAGTTTCATTCCCTAACACGCCTGCGTCTGCTGTGCCGTATAGCGAAGCTGAGTCGTAGCAAGGATTGCTCGCCCCGATGCGATCGCCTACCAGACTGCGCCACTCCTCGCTGAATACTTCCCCCGCCATTACCAGTTTGGTTCGATATTTCGACCAGTCCAAACCCTGCTGCCTGCCGCTATCAATCGCATCTTTGAGAAAGGGTGGATATCCCAGTAATACCACCTGTTCGAAGTTGTCTCCCAGTTCGCGCACAACTCGAAATATTTCGTCCTTGTTATTCCCAGGTGTCACAACTATGATTGGATAGCCTTTACTGGCAAGATAGCGGCAGCAGTTTGTGGTGTATATGCCCCCTACCCACGTACCGAGCGCAAAGCAAATTACCGCCAGGGTGCTGTGCCGATCTGCTTCAAAGCTATCGTAAAAAATTTGCTCGAACCGCGTGGCAATCTGCAACTCATCCGTCACAAAGCGCGGCCAAAAGCTGGGCTTACTTGTTGAGCCAGATGAGACCGCGATCGTATCGCAATTGACCAGTTCCCCATCGTAGCAAAGTTCCGAAAGCTGATAGCGACGCAGGTAATTATCCTTTGTGACTAGAGGTAAAGAAGTAAATTGCTCAAAGTTCTGAATCTCTTTTGGATCGACACCATACTCTGTCAAAAAAGCTTGATAAGCAGGGACCCTTTTTGCTACCTTTTGAAATAAAGCTAGTAATGCATTCTCAACCTCGACACGCACATCCGATCGCGCTAACACTTCGTCCAAAGACTTAGAGAAAAAGGTTTGCAGTGCTGTCAGCATTCGTTCTGATTGTGAGTGTTGCATGGCAGAGATTTTTTCCTGGAATATGGAACACATCATAATCCTAGCCGAGCTATTTGCCGGATGGCTCAAGCAGCAGCTAAAATAGATCCTTACTTGTTAGACCAGTACACTATTTTCGCCTAACCTGGGGATCGCAACTATGGGAATGACACTCACCGAGAAAATTTTGGCAAAAGCAGCAGGGCGCACCAACATTAGCCCTGGTGAAAATATTTGGGTGAATGCCGACCTACTGATGACCCATGATGTCTGTGGCCCTGGCACGATTGGGGTATTCAAGAAGGAATTTGGTGCTGATGCCAAGGTTTGGGATCGCGACAAAATTGTGCTGATCCCCGATCACTATATTTTTACTCAGGATGCCCGCGCTAATCGCAACGTTGATATTTTGCGGGAATTTGCGAAAGAACAGAATATCAAATATTTCTACGACATTACCGACCTATCTAACTTTAAGGCAAATCCCGACTACAAGGGTGTTTGTCATGTTGCCCTGGCGCAGGAAGGTCACACCCGCCCCGGTGAAGTGCTGTTTGGCACTGACTCTCACACCTGCAATGCCGGTGCATTCGGTGAGTTTGCCACGGGTATAGGTAATACCGATGCGGCCTTTGTGATGGGTACA
>JANMRU010000079.1:0-8219 GCA_031388585.1 Pseudanabaena sp. SOY_30_concoct_251
CACTGGATGTATAAAGAGTTGAGTTTTTAACGACCAACACTTGTGAATGTTCGGTGAATAATTATGAGGTGGCACATAATGCAATGCATAACCTAACAACAGCCAATTTAACAGATAGTACTAATCTAGTTGAGCTTCTGCACCACAGAGCGATCAATCAACCCGATCGGTTAGCTTATACATTTTTGGTGGATGGAGAAGCCGAAGAAGTCTGCCTTACTTATTTAGAAGTAGATAGACAGGCACGAGCCATTGCCGCGAGGCTTATGAATGGAAGCGAAGTTGGTGAAAGAGCACTTTTGCTCTATCCTTCAGGAATAGAATTTATTACTGCCTTTTTAGGTTGTTTGTACGCAGGGGTTGTAGCGGTTCCTGTATATCCGCCCCGTCGCAACCAGCGCCTGACAAGGCTCCAAGGAATTACGGTGGACTCGCAAGCCAAGTTTGCGCTGACTACAACTTCTATGTTGGATGCGATCGCAAAAAGTTTTTCCTTAGAAACAGCGCTTGCATCAATACATTGCATCGCCACAGATAATATTTCTAGCGAACCGGGCGTAGATTGGCATGCTCCCTCACTGTCTCAGGATGCGCTGGCGTTTCTCCAATACACTTCAGGTTCTACAGGATCACCAAAAGGGGTAATGGTGAGTCACAGCAACCTCATGCATAATTCCGCCGCGATTCAACAGCATTTCGGGCATACATCAGATAGCCAGGGTGTGATTTGGCTGCCGCTCTATCACGATATGGGATTAATTGGTGGTGTGTTGCAACCGCTTTATAGTGGTTTCCCCGTCACGCTGATGTCACCCGTAGACTTCCTTCAAAAACCCGTTCGATGGTTGCAGGCAATTTCCCGCTATCAAGCCACAACAAGCGGTGGACCAAATTTTGCCTATGATCTGTGCCTGCGAAAGATTAAACCGGAACAACTAACCGATCTTAACCTTAGTAGTTGGGAGTTAGCTTTTACTGGGGCGGAGCCGGTTAGATCTGAAACGATCGCGCAATTTGTGACGAGGTTTGAACCATATGGCTTCCAAAGAAAAGCTTTTTATCCATGTTATGGCATGGCTGAAACAACCCTAATCGTTTCAGGGGGATCGAAAAATGAAGAACCCATAGTTCAGCACTTTGATGCCGCTTCCCTAGGGAAGAACCAGGTAATTGTCGGTAAGCGCGATGATGTGGCGCAGAATGTGATGCAGACACATGTCAGTTGCGGTCAGACCAGCGCTGGACAGAAAATTCTGATTGTCGATCCAGAATCATCGATCGCTTGCGGGGAGGATCGGGTAGGAGAAATTTGGGTGTTAGGTCCTAGCGTCGCCCAGGGATATTGGCATAGATCTGAGGAGACGAAACGAACATTCCATGCTTTCACGGCAGATACAAATGAAGGTCCCTTTCTCCGCACTGGGGATCTGGGATTTTTGCAGGATGGTGAATTGTTTATTACGGGGCGACTCAAGGATTTGATTATCATTCGTGGCCGTAACCATTATCCTCAAGATATTGAGCTGACCGTTGAGCAAAGTCATCCAGCATTCAAACCTAGCTCTGTCGCCGCATTTGGGATTGATATAGAAGGAGAGGAAAGGTTAGTAATCGTTCAGGAGATAGAGCGAACTTACTTACCGCAACTGAATGTAGAGGAAGTAATTGACGCGATTCATGGGGCTGTGTCTGAATACCACGAATTACAAGTTCATGCGGTGCTACTACTGCGACCAGGGCATATTCCCAAGACATCTAGTGGCAAAATTCAGCGCCACGCCTGTCGAGCAGGGTTCCTAGCTGGAACATTTGATGCTGTGAATAATGCTAACGAGGTCAATAATAATAATAATGTTGACAATCCTCACTCCAAAGAGGCGATCGCTACTGAATCTCAACTACAAGGTATTACGGATAATATTCAGAAAAAAATACAGTTTAGCCTGTTGTACTTCTCCAGTAACGAGGCCGAATTTGCGGATGATAAATATAAGTTATTCTTTGAGGGCGCTAACTTCGCCGATCTCAATGGCTTTACAGCGGTTTGGACGCCCGAACGACATTTTCATGCGTTTGGTGGTCTTTATCCCAATCCATCGGTAATAAGCGCGGCACTTGCCTCTGCCACCAAGCATATTCGTATCCGAGCTGGTAGTGTGGTCATGCCTTTGCACAATCCCATTCGGGTTGCTGAGGAGTGGTCTGTTGTAGACAATCTGTCAAATGGCAGAGTCGATCTCGCGTTTGCTAGGGGGTGGAATCCTAACGACTTTGTTCTTACTCCCGATACCTATGCTGACAGCAAAGAAGTAATGTTCTCTGGTATCCAAACATTGCAAAAATTATGGCGTGGAGAGAGTATCTGGCTTCCCAATGGGGTGGGTAAAGAAACCGAGATTAAGATATATCCTTTGCCCAAGCAACGAGAATTATCAATTTGGATTACCTGTACGGGCGGTAAGGAAAGGTTTGTAGAAGCAGGGGCAGGTGGATTTAATATTCTGACCGCACTACTGTTTCAGTCAAGCGAAGAATTAGCGGAAAAGATCGACATCTATCGGCAAGCTCGTGCTGAGCATGGCTATGACCCGAATGGTGGTCATATTACACTCATGCTCCATACATTTGTGGGCGAAGAGTTAGAAACGGTACGCGATCTGGTGCGCGAACCATTTATCGAATACATTAAAAGCTCGGTGAATTTGTGGCGACAAGGGTCTAAGAATTTGGATGAATTGACCCCAGCCGAACAGGAAAAGCTTCTGGCTTACGCCTTTGAGCGATACTTTCAAACCAGTGCTTTGTTTGGCACACCAAGTACTTGTTTGGCAATGGTGCAGCGTTTGCAGGAAATTGGCGTTGATGAAATTGCCTGTCTGATCGATTTTGGCATTGGCGGCGATATCGTTCTTGACAACCTGCGTTACCTAAATAGCCTCAAAAAGCTTGCTAATGGTAGCGACGATCCCACTGAGATTCAGCCCAATCTAGAGCCGAGCGATCGCCGAGTTCCAATTGCGCAAATTCAGACTAAGTCATTATTTCCTAATCCTGGAAACGAGACGCAAGTGCCCGTCGCGTCAAAATCACAAATTCGCAGTTACGAAACTCAGTTAGCGGTGCATTCAGGACAAATTGAACCAGATCGCTTACTAAATTGGTCTCGTGAGATCATCGTTCGGCAGATTGCTCAAGCTCTCAACAAAACGCCCGATCGGATTCCCCTCGATAAGAGTTTCCACAGTTTGGGAATTGATTCGCTCAAGGCGATCGAAATCATGGAAACTTTGGGGACAAATTTTGAGATTTCCCTTTCTCCTACACTTTTGTTTGAATATCCAACGCTAGCGGAATTGACCGAATATTTAGTTCGGCAGCATGGGTCGAATTTGGAGAAGTATATCCTGACGAACTTTACACCTCGTCAATCAAATACTTTACCCCTCAATCAAACATCCACAATTTCTGGTTTAACGAGTCAATCGCCAAGTCAATTAGGTTTGGGGAGTATTAAGAGCGATCGCCACTCCGTCCAAGCGTCTCCCCAAGCGTCGGTTCGAGAGGAAGACATTGCGGTGATTGGCATGAGTTGTCGGTTCCCACAATCTCCAGACTTGGAATCGTTTTGGCAACTCCTCAGCACGGGTAAAGATGCGATTAGTGAAGTACCTAGTATGCGCTGGTGCTGGCAGGATTGGTATAGCGAAAATCCCGCAGATGCTAGCAGTAGGACATATTCTCGATGGGGAGGGTTCATCGACGATATTGATCGCTTCGATCCCCTGTTCTTTCAAATCTCCCCTAGGGAAGCCGAGTTGATGGATCCCCAACAGCGGCTCTTTTTGGAAGTAGCTTGGGAGAGTATTGAACATGCTGGATATGCAGCGGCAAGCTTGGCAAAAACTTCGGTGGGTGTTTTTGTTGGGTGCAGCAATAATGGTTATTACCAACGCATCGCTCCAAAGTTGACTGCTTCAGATTACAGTGCAGGGATTGGCAATCAAAATGCCATTATCGCTAACCGAGTTTCATTCTTGCTCAACCTGCGCGGACCCTCAGTTTTGGTGGACACTATGTGTTCCTCCTCACTAGTGGCTTTGCACACGGCCTGTCAAAGCATTCGCCAGGGAGAATGTACGATGGCGATCGCAGGTGGAGTAAATCTGCAATTATCGCCGGAATACTATGTCGCGATGAGCCGCATGAAAATGCACTCCCCCGATGGACGCTGCAAAACCTTCGATCGGCGGGCGAATGGGATTGTCCTGGGGGAAGGGGTGGGTGCAGTGCTGCTCAAACCGCTCAGTCAGGCTTTAGCGGATGGCGATAAGGTATATGCCACGATCAAGGGCTCTGCGGTGAATCACGACGGACAGACCAATGGGCTAACGGCTCCAAATCCCCGCTCTCATGCGGAAGTAATCTGTCAGTCGCTGGCAGCGGCGGGTCTATCCGCAGACCAAATCTCTTATGTTGAAGCGCATGGTACGGGCACGTCCCTGGGAGATCCGATTGAAATTGAAGGATTGACCAAAGCATTTCGGCAATCCACTCAAAGCCAGCAGTTTTGTCGCATTGGCTCTGTGAAAACTAATATCGGGCATTTAGAATCGGCTGCTGGAATTGCCCAAATCGTCAAAGTAATTTTGGCATTACAGCATCGCCAAATCCCTCCCAGTTTGCATTTTGAACAGCCAAATCCCCTGATTCCCTTTGCAGAAACCCCGTTTAAGGTGAATACCCAGCTGTGTAATTGGGAATCTGAAGGTCTGCGTCGAGCGGGATTGAGTTCGTTTGGGATTGGTGGCACTAACGCTCACATCATTATTGAAGAAGCTCCAGTTGTTGAACCTGTAGCATTACCTGTAGAACGTTCGAGCCATTTATTTACCCTATCAGCAAAAACTGAGAATGCTCTGCACCAATTAGTCGATCGCTATGCAACTCATTTAACGGCTTATTCAACTGCAACTTTAGCTGACATCTGCTTTACGACTAATACTGGGCGATCGCATTTTTCCCATCGTTTGAGTATAGTTGCCGACTCAACCATCGAGCTTTGTCTAAAGCTATCTGCCTTACAGAACGGTCAAAAATTAACAGATGTTCAAATTGGGCAAGTCCAAGAGAGTACTCAACCCAAGATCGCCTTTTTATTCACAGGACAAGGTTCTCAGTATGTGGGGATGGGACGCCAACTCTATGAAACGCAGCCCACCTTCCGTCAAACTCTGAATCGATGTGCAGAAATCCTCCAACCTTATCTTGACCAGCCCCTGCTATCCATTCTCTATCCCCAATCAGAAGAAACGTCACATTTAGAGCGAATAGATCGAACAGTTTACACTCAACCTGCTTTGTTTGCCCTGGAATATGCTTTGGCGGAACTTTGGAAATCCTGGGGTGTAGTACCAACAGCGGTGATGGGGCACAGCATTGGTGAATACGTGGCGGCTTGCGTGGCTGGAGTGTTCAGTTTGGAGGACGGACTGAAGCTAATTGCGGAGCGAGCGAGGCTGATGCAAAACTTGCCGATCGGTGAAATGGTGGCTGTGTTTGCCTCCGAAGCGGAGATCTTGGCATTAGTAACGCTTGATGCCCACAAAGTGGCGATCGCAGCTAACAATGGCGAGCAAAATACTGTGATTTCAGGCGAGCCGCAAGCTGTTCGCAACATCTGTACTGTGCTGGAAGCGAAAGGAATTCAAACACGAAAACTAGCGACATCCCATGCCTTTCACTCTCCGCTAGTTGAGCCGATTTTGGAAGAGTTCTATCGAGTTGCGGCGGCAGTTACCTACAATACTCCGCGAATTGACCTCATATCCAATGTTACTGGAGAGCGGCTGACGGCGGAGAGTTTAAATCCTCAGTACTGGTGCCAGCATCTTTGTGCCTCTGTGCAGTATGCCAAGAGCTTGCAGACACTTCACACTTCAGGACAAGAGATATTTGTGGAGATTGGTCCCAAACCGACTTTGCTGGGTATGGGACGAAAATGTCTACCAGATGGTCAAGGAGTCTGGTTGCC
This sequence comes from Pseudanabaena sp. SOY_30_concoct_251, assembly GCA_031388585.1. Lineage (GTDB taxonomy): Bacteria > Cyanobacteriota > Cyanobacteriia > Pseudanabaenales > Pseudanabaenaceae > PCC-6802. The sequence goes on from JANMRU010000079.1 coordinate 6,032, forward strand.
GAGTTTGCGGCGGGGATACGAAGATTGGCAGCAAATCCTCCAAAGCTTGGGAGAACTCTACGTGCGTGGAGTGCAAATCGATTGGGTGGGTTGTGATCGAGATTATTCCCGTCGCCGTGTCCAATTGCCTACCTATCCATTCCAACGTAAGAGTTACTGGATTCAAACACAAGCACAACCTCAAGATGAGATCGCAGACGAAACGATGTATGACATAACTGATATAACAATTAGTGAACCCGCAACCCAACCGCAAACAGTCTTTGCATCCCAGGCAAACATGACTGTTAAACCAAGGCGATCTGATTCCATCCTAGAGAGGCTGCATTCTCTGATGGCGAATCTGCTAAAAGCAGATCCTGAGGATATTGATTTTCATACGCCTTTTCTGGAAATTGGTGCTGATTCTCTCATGCTCGTTGATGCCGTTAGTTTTATCGAGAGCACCTATGGCATCAAAATAACCATCGGTCAGTTGTTTGAGGAACTAAGTACCCTAGATGCTTTGGCTTCGTATATCGATCAAAATTTACCTTCGGAAAAGCTTCATGAAGTCTCAACTCCAAGCAAATCTGAATCTATAGTAGAAATTCAACAGCCAATTAGACCGCCAATTCGACTGACCGCGCCTGCTGCACTCATTGAGTCAGCTCAGCGCGAAATGACCACTGCCCCAACAATGTTAGCTGAGCAGGTAAAGCTGGCAATTCCTAATGGGAAGAGCGTATCAACGATATCAACAGTGCCAAGAATTGCACCAGTGTCAACGGAGACTGCAACATCGCTTGAACGAATCATGTTGCAGCAGCTCCAGGTGATGTCTCAGGTGATGACCGATCAATTAGAAATTTTGCGTGGCAAAGGGGCATCTAGTGAGAAGTCATCGTTATTGCAAAATGGAAATCATGGTCAGGTTCAGGAAAATCAGGAATTAAAGGAAATACAGTATGGACAGGCTGACTTAACTAATAAGAATGATAATGAGGTCGGATCTCCTGTTGTGCATTTCCCTAGACAAGCCCTAACGCAGGCGATCGCCTCGATCCAGTCTCATCCCACCGTTCCGAAAGTCACCTCGCGACTGGAATTGCCGACAACCCAAGACCCAAATCCGCTTCAGTCTAAGCATCTGCGAGCTTTCATTGCTGACTATACACAGCGAACCAAAACATCAAAGCAGCAAGCCCAAACTTATCGTCCCGTTCTTGCAGATAGCCGGGCAGCAGCAGGATTTCGCCCTTCCACCAAAGAGCTGGTCTACCCGATTATTGGCGAGCGTGCCCAGGGGGCTAGGATTTGGGATGTTGATGGCAATGAATATATTGACCTCACGATGGGATTTGGGGTGCTGCTGTTTGGCCATGCTGCCCCATTTATTACACAAGCCCTAGAAGCACAAATCCAACAAGGTATCCAAATCGGTCCCCAGTCAAGTCATGCTGGTGAAGTTGCTGAGTTGATTTGTGAACTGACAGGGGTGGAGCGAGTTGCCTTCTGTAATTCCGGTACAGAAGCGGTGATGACTGCCTTGCGTCTGGCTCGCACTACTACAGGGCGAACTAAGATAGCATTATTTGCTGGTTCTTATCACGGTCATTCTGATGGAGTTTTAGCAAAAGCTTTGTCAGACCAGTTTAGTGCCGTGGCGATCGCACCTGGAGTTTCTCCCCATGCTGTTGCCGATGTGCTCGTACTGGAGTATGGTCAACCAAAGTCCCTAGAGATTTTACAAGCCCATGCCCATGAATTAGCTGCCGTGTTGGTCGAACCCGTGCAGGCTCGCCGACCCGATCTACAACCGCGAGAATTTTTGCAACAGCTACGACAATTCACAGCCTCTGCCAGTATTGCCTTGATCTTTGATGAAGTACTGGTGGGCTTCCGCATTCATCCTGGTGGAGCGCAGGCATGGTTTGGCATTGAAGCCGATATCGTCACCTACGGCAAGATTATCGGCGGAGGTTTGCCCATTGGCGTTGTTGCAGGTAAAGCTGCCTACCTAAATGGCATCGACGGTGGTTTGTGGAACTATGGAGATGCCTCTTATCCTGCTGGTGAGAAGACATTTTTTGCTGGCACGTTCAACAAAAATCATTTAGGAATGAATACAGCACGTGCCGTGCTTAGATATCTAAAGGAGCAGGGGGAAACACTGCACCAACAGTTAAACCAGCGCACTGATAGATTG
>JANMRU010000089.1:0-1324 GCA_031388585.1 Pseudanabaena sp. SOY_30_concoct_251
CTCAATCACCAAGAAGAATACGGTTAAGCAACTGGTTTCGTGAGGGAAGGCACCAATTTCATCGGATTTGGTACGAAACTCGCGGAATAAACGCTCCAAATGATTGGTTGTGCGAATATGATGGTGCAAACTGCAGTCAAATTGATAGAACGTAAACGTCAGTTCCAGATCGCGTTGAAAGACTTGTACGGCTTTGGGTTCGAGCAATTTCCAGTTGTTGATGAACTGCTGCAACCTTTGCTCTGCCTCCTCCATACTGTCAGCTTCGTAAATCTGGTATGCCTCAGATGCGATTTCAAAGCGACGTTGCCGCTTCGCTTCATCGGGTTTGAGCGGTTGTCCATTGAGATCTATTTGAGGTAACTGAGCATAGGTCAAATAGCGTTCAAGTCCTCTGACTTTGTGGGTGATGCAGCGTTGTTGCTGAGCGTTGGGCAAGTTCTTTTGTAGGGCTTTGGGCAGACCTAATGTGCCATCACTGACCACTAATTGCACCGTGGTTGGATGCAATCCTCGCTCGATCAAATGTGCAAAGAACTGACTCCACTCGACTTCCCCTTCCTCCGTGGCGATTTCGTAGTGCAGCATCTCATAGGAGCCATCTTCCCACACTGCCAATGCTGCTAATATCACCCGTTCTTCCGCTTCACGACACTGCCGCATATGCCCAGAACGGTCTTCCTTAAATTCATCCCGCGTGTATTGAATCTCTACCCATACCCCATCAACGATTAGGATCTTGGGTGTTTTGCCAATGGGGGCTAAACGACGGGAGTCTAACTTGTTTTGGACGGCTAGCGTGACTTGATTCACAGCGCTACGTGAGAGAACATGACCTATAAGAAAATATAGCGCTTCTTGCAGGTCTCGCAGTGATAGCCCCATCACATATATGCAGCAAAGCCAATTTAACAAATTGCCCAAGCCCCGTTGGTAGCGTTGCAGTATTTGCCACTCCCGTTCTCCGTTGCGTCGACGCAGTTTTGGTACGCGCAAATCCCTCACATGCCCATACTGCGTATCAAGTCCCCGTTGAAAATATCCTGAACGACGTGGTCTGTCCGCAGTCAACTTTACCAACTCTGCCTTCACTTCTTCTTCAAGAGCTGCCTCTATTACCGTTTTGACTGCTTCAAGCACTGACACCCGCAGGGCTTGTTCTAAGGCCTCATCCAGTTCAGGCTGGAAACTGGTGGCTTTAACCCGTAGGATCTGCTGTTCTCGTTCTGCTATGTTCATCGGAGGTTGCTTTCATCACTTCTTCCTCCCTACTTTCGGCTATTCTTTTTCCTTGTGCTAGTGGCGAAAAATTCATGACACTAAC
>JANMRU010000169.1:0-19835 GCA_031388585.1 Pseudanabaena sp. SOY_30_concoct_251
ATTAGGTTAAGGGGTAGAACCCCTCCGTGGGGCATTGCCCCCACACCCCCAATTAAAATCTGTCAATACGATCTAGGCGCTGGCTATAACTATTGACGCAACCTTTCTAGCTTTAATCTACCCGTCAATTCCAAGTTGAAAGCCTGTTATTTCCCAGGGGTTGGTTTGAGTGTGAACAGAAAGTCCAGGCGAGTAATGCGATTATCTAGGGAGGAATTTGTGACGGCAATGCCGAGGATGCCATCTAGTATGGTTTGGGCTTCGGTATATGTCTGGCCAGTCTTCGCCTCATTTGGAATCAGGCGATCAGCAATCGACAGCGCCGTACTCATATCCAGATAAAAGTAGCCGCCATTATTTTTTGGTAATGCCGTAGTCAAAGTTTGAAAAGCGCTGCTTTCTGATAAATTTTTGCTGGATTGCGGAACAAACATCTCAGAAAGATTGCCCATTGCCCAAAATGCATACTTGTCATCGATAAAACCGTGCGATGCCACACTAGATTTCCCCCCAACTTCCCAAATGGAGATTTTCTGGCCACCTAGCTGCTTAGTTTTAATTTCGACTCCTTGGGGAATAACCCCACTATCTGATGACTGCGCTAGATCGTCGAGCTTTTTCAGCATTGAACTGGTGGCGGTGCGATCGCTGGTTTGCATGACTACAACCAAGCCAAAGCCAAAGTTTTTCAGTAACCCCTCATTCGATGGGATGGCTGCGATCGCAAATTCTCCATTCATCCACTTCAAGATATCTTTTTCCAGATCTAGCTGGGTGGAATCTTTGACCGCTTGGCGCAGTTGCTTAGCTGCCTGTTCTGAGCCTGGATTGCTTTTTGACTGGGCAGAGATTTCTTTCCACGATTGGTTGAGATTGCTGCCCGAAATCAACAAAAATGCTTCCTGAGGTAATTTGCTGATTATGGCATTAGTGCCATTCTGGCTGTCGTTAGCGCGCTCATTTTGAGTATTGCTATCAGACTTAGCATAGATGCTCAGCTCCATACGAATCCCCTCCTTTTGCGTCCCAACCGCTAGGGTAATAGCATCCAACTGCTTACGGGATTCTGCCAGAACAGGAGTACTCAGATTTACCTTAGCTTCCTTACTTATATAACCAAGGGCAATCGAGCCATCGAGATAAATTTGGGCGATTGGATCGCTCAGATTAGAGTTGCCATTAGCACCAAATACGCTGCTAAAGTTAGGTTTGGTAGCTAGAGATGGTTTTTCACCTTTGTAGGTGTCATATGTTTGTTGAATTAGATCGGCACTGGTGGCGATCGCCACATACTTTCCGTCGATACTAGCGGTTATCACGCTCCGACCTGGCTCTTTGGTGAGTGCCTCATAGTAATTTAGACCTTTATACTGCTTGGCGACAAATTTTGCTTTCTGCTTAGTCAACCCATCGCGATACTTAATCAAAAACGCATCTGATTGGCTGCTGTCATTAGTAGAAGCAAGTATCAAAGTCCCAGGCTGACTATTAGGCTTTTGCGGATTTGGCACCAGTGCCGTGATCGTATTTCCCCCTAGCCATGGCTGGACATCCTTGCTAAAGTCCGTTTTGCTCTGTTCGAGTATACTAAGTGGCGATTGCTGCATCACAGTGCCGAAGAGTTTTTTTGACCCTGGAGTATCAAATTGATTTAGCTTTTGCCAATTCTCTGGCTTTGTATTAAAAGCGATCGCAACATGGGCTTCTTGGGGAATTACCGTGGCGATATTATGAATGCCATTACCTTTTGGCGATCGCGTCAGCATGAAGTACCCTGCGGCTCCACCCGCAACTAGAGCTACCGCGCTGATGCTACCAATTAGTAAAGCCGGAGACCGCCTCTTGCGCTTCTGATTCTTGGGATTCTTTCTTCTGACAGGATTACGATCTGACTTTGTCATATGAATTTTTGCCTAAGCGCTCGAATAAATCTCAAACTGTGACATCCTCCCGACGCTGATGCTACGCATACAGCGCGGGCTTCCCAAGATTGCTCTTGGATATTTCTGCCCCACGCCACTTATCTAGGTCATAGACCCCCGATAGCCCGACTTGGCAGATTGTTTCCTTTCCCCAGAGTCCCTGGGTACTTAAATTTTCGATACCTCGACTCAAAACTATCTCCGCCGCTGCGTGATCTCTATGTGTTTGATAACCACACTCAGGACAAAGATGCTCTCTGACACTCAAGTCTTTTTTGACAGTGGCAAAACAAGCTGGACAAGTTTGACTGGTTCCGCTGGGGTTAACTTTGGCAAAGTACACCCCACGTTTCCAGCACACCCATTCAGCCAAAGAGAGAAATTGTCCAAAGGCGGCATCAACACAATCTTTACGCAAAATCCCTCTAGTCAACCCTTTAACATTGAGATCTTCTGCAAAGATAGTTTGAGCTTGGTCGCAAAGTTTGTGAGCCGTCTTGAGGTGAAAATCCTTTCGACGGTTTGCAATTCGATTGTGCATTCTAGCAACTTCGATTTGCGCCTTCTCCCAGTTTTTAGAACGCTTCTTTTTCTTAGCGGCTTTGCGTTGCAGCAATTTCAGCTTGCCTTGCATAGACCGAAAGAATTTTGGCCGTTCTTGGGAGCTGCCATCCGAAGCGGTCAAGAATCGCTCCAATCCCAAGTCAATTCCAATCGCTCGACCATAAGCGGGTACATCTGGGATCGATACACTCGATTCAATCGTGACCACGACATACCATTGTGTTCCTCGAACCTTGGACAATACCCGAACCTGCTTCACTACAAACCCATCTGGAATCGGACGGTGCAGGTTGATTTGAATCGCCCCAATCTTAGGCAGCTTGATCGAATTGCTTTCAATCGGGTTGACTTTGAATTGAGGGAACACAAACGATTTGAATTGACCAAACTTCTTGAAGCGCGGAAATCCAAGTCCACGATGACGAAAAGCTTCCCAAGTGTCATGCAGCCTACGAATCGTAGTTTGCAGCACCTGAGAATGAACCTTCCCCAAGCGTGGAATCAACTTCTTTGCTTTGGGCAGGTTGTTCTGTTGTCGGTGATAGGACGGGAACGGCTCAGATGCACTGATAATGTACTCCCGCTCCAAAGAACACCGATCAATCATGCACTTACGCGAAGCAAGCCAGTCTTTGAGTTCGCGCAGAGCGTAATTGTATACGCCTCGGCACGTCTCAACCCACTCAAGCAATTCAGCCTCTTGAGTGGCATCTGGATAGATTCGATAAGTGTAATTCATGGTCAACACCGCTATATTCTACCACATGCAGAGTGCCGTGGTAAATGCTTGATGACGGGGTTCGATGCCCCGCTCAATAAGCGGCGAGACTTCTTGTATCAAGGGTGCTGACCTGAGTACAGGAAAAGCGCGGGACTTATGTTATCAAGCTCTTATTAGTTAAATTCTAAACCCACAGTTACACTATTTTTTGATATATAGATCTTTGGGATCTATATTTTTAGGGCAAATTTTAATTGGGGGTGTGGGGAAAGCCCCCACGGAGGGGTTCTAAACCTTCAGGCCGTCCTAACTTAATTGCTGATCGCCTTGCAACCTTCGAACTTGCTTTGCAGAAAAGGGTACGCCGCCTTGACAATCTACAGCAATTTTCGCTCGAGTCCACCACAAAAAAGCTGGTCGCAGGGGCGCAGCCTCCGCATGGGTTTTAATGATTTATCTGTGGTGGGTTTGGTTGCAATTTGCAGTAATTCCTGTGATTTCACCTTGACGATTAGCAAGTTGCACCGTGAAAAATATACCAATCACCAAAAATATGCACGTAATCATTGGCTCCAAACGGCTTTTTTGCCTTTGATTGGCCAACAAAAGGTTTGTAAACAAAACCATAGTTAGCAGTTATTGTGTCGTAATAGGTAAAAGTCAGAAAATAAATCCCTCCCGAATTTTTGAGATTGGAATGTGCAGATTCAAGTTTGTATAAACCGATGTTTTTCCCTTTTCCCCCTGAATAATGGGCGTCGGAATACGTTGTGACTGCTTTCTGGAATTCTGGATAGGAAAGAGCAAAACCAGCTTTTGCTGGAACTTGAAAATAAAGTAAAAATCCTGACGCAAACAAGATTACTAGAGCCAACAAATTTGCCTTCACATTAGTTAGCGCAAGATGACGAAGTCGTTTACTGATTTTAGACAATGCAAATCTGACTGCCAGTATTAATAGCCATACAAAGCTCACTGTTGCAGATATTAATAGCAACAATCCGAAAAACATGTAAGGGATAAAATTCTCTGTAAATAAGCTACCCAATTTGCCTGGCTGTATATCTACTACTATGGAAATTAGAGAATAAATACTGATATAAATTAGGGGTGCTAATTTGAGGTATCTCATAAATCGCTAATTAACTAAACTTCTTAGATTTAGACCAAGTATGACTTGACGATCTCCAGTATGCGCGCCGATGCTTTGCCGTCTCCAAATGGATTCGCAATGTGCGCCATTTGACTGTATTCGGTGTCATTTTGCAGAAGCCCACTAGCCGCAGTCACAATATCTTCCGTCACCGTACCGACTAGCCTTGCCGTACCAGAGGCGATCGCTTCAGGACGTTCGGTAGTTTCGCGCAATACCAGCACTGGTTTGCCCAGGCTGGGAGCTTCTTCTTGCAATCCACCGGAATCTGTCATGACTAGATAGCAACGCTGCATTGCACCAACTAGCTGCCCGTAGCTGAGCGGTTCCGTCAGGAAAATGCGCGGATGGTTGCCCAAAATCGCCTGGAGCGGCTCACGCACCACAGGATTGAGATGCAAGGGTAAAAGCACTGCGACATCGGGGAATCGCTCTAAGATTTGCAACCATGCCTTAGCAATGTTTTCTAATGGCTGTCCCCAATTTTCGCGACGATGTACCGTCGAGAGAATGACGCGATGCGCCGACCAATCTAAGCCAGGGATATTGCAGGCGGGCTGACGTGCTGATACGTGAAGCAGCGCATCGATCACCGTATTGCCAGTGTTGTGAATGCCAGTCTTGATGCCAGAGCGATGTAGGTTCTCGACCGCTGCGATCGTGGGTGCAAAGTGGAGCTGGGCAATCTGAGAGACCAGGCGGCGGTTAGCTTCTTCGGGATAAGGATTCAGCAAATCGTCTGTACGCAATCCCGCTTCCACATGTCCGATCGGAATGCGGTGATAAAAAGCCGCAAGCGCCGAAGCAAATGCCGTGGTCGTATCTCCCTGCACCAAAATCATGTCTGGTTGCAGTTCTTGAAATAACTGCTCCAAACCCACCAAGCTCCCGCAGGTAATTTGGGTCAAAGACTGCTTGGGTTGCATGATCGCCAGATCGTAGTCGGCCTGGAGATTAAATAAATCCATGACCTGCTCTACCATCTCGCGGTGTTGGCCGGTCAGGACTAAAGTTGTTTGGAAGGTCGCACTTTGCCTCAAGCTCAAGATGACAGGAGCCAGCTTAATTGCTTCAGGGCGAGTGCCTAAAATCACGCAGATATGATGCATTTAACCTGAGTCCATCACTATTTTTTTGTATAGCTATCGCCAATTAGGTGTTTGACGGGGTGGAGGGGTAGAACCCCCTCTGTGGGGGCAGTGCCCTCACACACCCAATTAAAATCTGTCAATAACGATCTAGTCGCTGGCTATAGATCTGCACTGAGAAAACCTAAATAAACCAGAGCAAATCCGCAGCGTACATCCTAACTCCTAATCTGCTTCGAGAAATACACCCATCTTGCGGAACTTTTGATAGCGCTGTTCCAGGCGATCGCTGACACTCATTTGACCCATACGCTCCAGATTTTTGAGCAGTGCCGCCTTCAAGGTTGCTGCTGCTTGCAGGGGTAGCCGATGCGCCCCACCCTTTGGTTCCGCCAGCACCTGATCGATAATACCCAACTGTCTGAGATCGGGGGCTGTGATCTTGAGTGCCTCAGCCGCTTTGGGTGCTTTAGCCGCATCGCGCCACAAAATTGCGGCACAGGCTTCAGGAGTAGCCACAGTGTAGACCGAATGCTCGAACATCATCAGGTGATCGCCGACGCCAATGCCTAATGCTCCACCAGATCCACCTTCACCAATTACAGTGCAAATAATTGGTACTTTTAGACTAAAACTGGCGCGCAGGTTAGCGGCGATCGCTTCGCCTTGTCCCTGTTCTTCCGCCGATACCCCAGGATAAGCCCCAGGCGTATCAATTAGGGTAACAATCGGCAACCCAAAGCGATTGGCATGATCCATCAAACGAAATGCCTTGCGATATCCACCTGGCGAAGCCATGCCAAAATTACGCGCCACATTATCTTTGGTATCGCGCCCCTTCTGATGTCCCAAGATTAGGACAGAATAGTTATCGAGCTTAGCAATGCCACCCACCATAGCGGGATCGTCATTACCTCGGCGGTCGCCATGCAATTCAATCCATTCATCGGTGATTGTCTGGATGTAATCAAGCGTACTGGGGCGGCGCGGGTGCCTGGCGATCTGCATCTTTTGCATCGGGGTCAGATTGCTGAATATTTCCTGCCTTAGTTGGTCAGCACGCTGCTCCAGTTCATAGATCTGCTCATCAACATCTACACCGTTGTCTTTGGCCAAGTTACGAATCTGCTCAATGCGATTCTCTAGCTCTAGCAACGGCTTCTCGAAATCAAGTAATATTTGGCGATCGGACATTTTTCAAATTATGCTTTCGTAAGCCTTATGCAAAAGATGCATTAACATTTTTACTTCTGCTACTAATTGTAATCTCGAACAACCGTCTGCAAATACCCTAAATTATTATTAATATGCAACCAATCGAATTGAAAATCCCCTCAATGGCTTGCTCAGCCTGTGCTGACACTATTACCAAGGCAGTTAATGCTCTTGATGCTGCCGCGATAGTCAATGCCGATCTAAGTACTAAATTAGTTAGTATTACTACTTCGCAGCCCGAAACTGCGATTAAAAGTGCGATCGCCGCCGCAGGTTATACCGCTGAGCAACCCTAAAGCTAAACAAGATCTACCCATTTCTTAGCCGAATTCATGTGGGGGGAGTGCTAAAGTTGACAACTAATTTGATGTTGTGGAATAGGAACACAAACCTCCAAAAATTTAGGGTGAGGAGGCTACCAATTCATCAATTAGTTTTTGAATAAGTTCAGCATCATCGGCATAAGGGTTAAGATCCAGATAAGTTTCAAGATCGCTACGAGCTTCAACATAGCGTTCCAGTTGAAAGCATAGTAGTCCATGATCCCTAACTTGAGTCGATGCATTTGGCCATAGCATCAAGATCTTTTCTACAGTGGCTATGGCTTTATGAAATTTCTTTTGATTCAGGTAAATCAACTTTAAGTTCATTAACATTCTTTCTAAAATTCTGCGTATACCTACAGTTTCCAGGTACTCAGGTATTAGTTCTTTCTCAGAACCATAAATTTGGGCTAGCTTTGAAGCACAGTCCTCTTTAAACAGGATTTCACCTTTGGCAAAAGGATCGATGAATACTTCAATATCAGAACGCTGCGGGCGGATAATAAAGTGCCCAGGTAAGCTGACTCCTTCAAGTGGGAACCCAATGCGATCGCCAATAGCCATGTATACAATAGAAAGGGTAATGGGAATACCCAGACGGCGAGTAATTACATCGGTAAGGAAGCTATTTCGGGGGTCGTAGTAATTTTTCTCATTGCCGCAGAAATTTTGGTCCTCAAATAAGTAGCGATTAATTTCACTAATTATTTTCAAGGGATAATTTATGCCCTGCAATCTATGCTGCAAGTCATTTGCCATGCCATCTAAGACATCGCGATAGCTAGAGAGATCGATGTGGGGATATTCCTCCCAAGATATTGCTAGTGCGGCTTCTACTAATTGCGTTGCTGTGAGGTCTGAGTCAGGAATTCGGGATACGTACCAAAACTTCTGCTGGGCGGGAGATAGACTCAATGTAGACATAGCGATCGCTTGGATGGGAGCCGTTAGATGATTTTAAACATGAACGTATGGGGAGAATAAACGACTGAAATCAATTAAAGAGCAAAAACCTGACCGTCAAATAACATACGGGTGATTCCTCGCTTTGCTAATCGACTGTGGGTGGAATAGAGCAGTTCGCTTGGCAACTTAATTACACGCTGGGTATGGTTAGAAAACCTGCGGGCAATGCGGTGATTATCAAAAACTGGGACAGTGCGTGACTGCTGTTCGTGGGTAGGAATTTTGCCTAAATCCTTAAAATCTTGAAGGGGTCTAGTAATTATTTCAGCAGCTCTATCAATTACGATGTAGCAAGTAGAAGGTAAATCTGCTTCTACCAGTGGCAAGATGGCAATGGTTGTATTGGGGTCAAATTTGATGTGTGCGCCATCTAAAACCGCAGTGATATCCCCTTCACCTGGTTCTGTATCGGTTTCATCATCGTCATCCTCCTCGTCATCTAGCAGATCAGATTCGTCATCGAATTCGTCATCAAGCAACTCGTCATCTATTTCATCTGAGCCGACATCTTCAATATCTTCTTCAATTGCAAGATCGACAGGATTTACTAGGAATTCTTCATTTTCTTCGTTGAGAGCGACGTTGTTCGATCCGAACGCAAAGGGGGTAATAAACTCTATGGCCGAGTCGATTAGATTAAGTTGACTAGTTTCTTCCATAGAATTAGGTTCTTTTAAAACTTTCTTCGATCTTGACTGTTTTTGCTTAACTAACTGCTTGTAGTCATCTTGAGGGATAAACTCTTGGAGTAACCTCAAAACTGTACTCGCGCTGATACTGTACTGCTCCGACAACTGATTTGTAGTCAGGTCAGTCTTGCAGTACAAGCGTACTATTTCTTGTTTGTCAGCAATCGTCAGTTTAGTAACGGTCATAGAGACGAAGCAACTAGGGACTAATTACATATCTTAGCGCTATCCGTAGATATTAAGCAGATAATCAGCGAAGTGCGACTATCTCTTTATGCTTCTGAGTACTAAAGCGATCACTCCCAAACAAAATATCCCCATCAGGCTGGCGATCGGGTTGCCGTTAATTCCAGTTACCCATTCTGGTACGACCTGGGCTGGAACCAATAATTTAGTGGTGTCGATCGCGTAATACGCCCAGACCAGACCACCATGTAAACCGATCGCTAAGCCCAATCTGCCAGATCGCGATCGCTTTGCCCAGACCAAGTCCATGCCTAATAATATGAGTCCCGGGAGTTGCACTCCCACTGTAATTATGCTCTCAAATAACTTAACGAAATTTACATGGAGTAAAGCATAAATGCCACTGTCTAGAAATAGCGATCGCCTACTGCCATAATCCTTTTCTAGTTCTGTGAGCAACCAACCCCGAAACAATAGCTCTTCAGCAAACCCCGCACCTATTCCTGTAAGTAAGCCAGGCAAAATCGCGCTCGGCCAATCGGCTGCCGACTGCCAGTTCAGCCATCCCAGGCTTGTTTCTAGCAGCATAAGCAAGCTCAAGCTGATTACGCCAAAGGCAATGCCACACAAACATTCGAGTAAATTTTGCCAACTAAATACCAGGCCATAGTAGGCGTAGGGCCGCGCTTTTTGTTCGATATATCTGCCCCAAACCCAAATTAGGGCAATAAATTCGCAATACACCAGCAGTACTACTCCTGTGGCGCTAGAATCTCCCCATACTAGATATATGGGTGCGGCGATCGGTAGCCAGATTAATAGTAAAGTCGATAAAAATAGCCCTAGTCGGGCTGGAGCTGCATAGCTAGCTATTTCTTGGAGTTTCACGATTCAGGTTCAATGGTACTGATAAGACCTTTGCTTTGCAGCCCTTCACAATAAAACTCGGCATGCTCCATAACGCATGTAATTACTAGTGCACAACCATTTGTATGGGCTTCCATCATAATATCCACGGCCTGGGGCTGAGGCATCCCACTTACAACTTGCATTAGAGTTTCAACCACATGCTCCATAGAGTTAGAGTCATCGTTGTGGAGTAACACGCGATAGCGCGGGGCAATTTTACGGACTGTTGAAGTACGTTCTATCGTTTCAGTAGACATAGTAGCGAACTCCCGATCTGAACTATTTTTCAATGTATTTAAGTTAATATCAATCTCAAAATGGTTTTGAGTCAATCAACACAGTACTATCCTCCGAACAAATTTAGTTGGGGGAAGTTAGCTTATGTAGCTGTCGCCAATTTAGGTGAGGACGGAGTCTCGGTAGGAGCAATGCACCCACATACCCGCAATCAAAATTCGACCTAACAATCTAGGCGTTGGCTATAACCATCTGGCTGAATTGGTTTTCTGTACTCACTTCGACTACGAAGAGGCTATAAAAGCTGATATCTGTAACATTATATAAACTTTGCAGTGGGTTGTCTAAGTTTTTTTACTTACAGCAAAGTCAATCGAATTATAGCGATCGCCAATTAGGTGAAGACGGGGTGTGGGGGCATTGCCCCCACACCCAATTAAATTCTGTCAATACGATCTAGTGCATCGTCAGGACTAAAAATTAGGGTTGATGGTTTCTGAAAGCCTTAAGCAGTAGACTATTCAAAGAGTAGCTATCCTAAAATTAAGCTTTGGCGCTGCACTAGGCGTTAGCTATAGCTTTTACTGGCAAATGAGGTTTGCACTATCTTTGATAGCCAGGTAGATGTTGTCTTACAACATCCCAACGCGAACAGTCCCAGAAGTCAATGTGAGAGACGATTAGGCTTCCTGGGCTCACTTTTAACTCACTCCATCCATCTACAGAGATACGCGGTTTCCAGGGTAAAGAGACATTCCAACTCATTGTCCAACGAGTTTTAATTACATCGTCAATACGATCTATTTCGTGCAGTTCGAGTTTGAGTGCCTTAAACCAGGTAGTAATAAAACCAACCATTAGTTTGTAGCGATCTAGTCCTCGAAAGGAAAATACTGGATCTTTGAAATAAACATTCTGGTCATAGATCTCATAGGTTTGAGCTTCGGGAAATTTTTGATAGTCGGCTTTAACGATCGCAATGAGATCCATAGATCTACCCCAGACTTGTTTATTTAACGTGAGTTCGACAGCCAAAAGGTAGCCAAAAGAAAGGCTGAGATTTAAGCTCAAAGTATTGATGTTTAAACAGTCTCAGCCATGGATAACAGTCTAACTCGCCTTGACCTGACCCAAATCTTTTGCGACATTGATGATTTTTATCAAGTCTTAAACCGCGTGGGTGAAGCAGTACCCAAACTGCCCTATGACGGCAAAGCCAAACAATACAACTCAAAACTCAGTCTCAGTGAAGTCACGAGTATCGTCATTGCCTTCCATGGTTCAGGATTTCGGACATTCAAGGAATTCTATACGCTCCAAGTGCTGCCCCATTGGAAGCAAGCCTTTCCTGAATTAGTGAGCTACACCCGTTTTGTCGAGCTGATGCCCTGGAGTTTGATGGGTCTGCTGTATTTCCTCAACACCTGTCTCGGAGAAATGACAGGCATCAGCTTTGTCGATTCCACATCCCTGGAAGTGAGTCACCCCAAACGGGTTCATGCCCATAAAGTGTTTAAAAACTTGGCAGGGTGGGGGAAAAGTTCGGTGGGCTGGTACTTTGGCTTCAAGCTCCATCTCATCATCAATGACCGAGGAGAGATCTTGTCTTTTGCCTTAACACAGGGCAATGTCGATGATCGTAAGCCTGTACCAGAAATGACTAAAGGGTTATTTGGTAAGCTGTTTGGCGACCGTGGTTATGTATCGCAACCGTTGTTTGAAAAGCTTTATGCCCAAGGCTTGGAGTTAATTGCGCGGCGACGCAAAAATATGAAAAATACCCTTATCAAGCTTGTTGACAAGATCCTGCTGCGTAAGCGAGCCATTATTGAATCCGTCAATGACCAACTCAAGAATATTTGTCAGGTTGAACATTCACGTCATCGCAGTCGCTTCAACTTTCTGGTGAATCTTTTGGCTGGCTTGATCGCCTATTCCTATCATCCCAAGAAGCCTGCTCTGGACCTCAACGATAAGGGGCTAGCTGCTCTACCACAAGCTATTTTCTAGCGTCGAACTCACGTTTATTTAATTTATTGCCCCTCCAAATATAACAATTTATTGCGAATTGTTATAAAGCTGACAAGACTTGCTTTGACGTTTCGATTTGATCTGGACTAAAGCCTGCTTCTTTTAAGTAGTTGAGGAAATCGGCATCTTTATACCTGCCATCAATAGCAATGGCTTCGCGATAGGCTTTAATTGCGGCGGCGCGATCGCCATTATCCCAGTGTGCGATCGCGATCGCGACGAAAGGATGGGGATTATCTGGTTCTAAACTTGCGGCACGCTTAGCATTAGCGATCGCCATCTCATATAGTTTTTGGCGATGGTAAGCCAAGCTGAGATTGTAGTAGGCAATTTCATTGTCGGGCTTAAGTAGCGTTGCCCAGGAATGGATGGCGATCGAAGGGGACAGTTCACCCTGCACCAGGTAAACAATACCTAGAGCATTAAATGCTTGTACAGACCAGGGATCGAGATAAATAGCACTCCATAGCGATCTTGCTGCTTCTGTTTCTTGCCCAGCCAGATGATGCGTCCAACCAAGTAAAATTCGCGCTGAAGTATCTTGAGGCGCAAGTTCGGTCGCCTTCTCAAAAGCCGCGATTGCCTCATTAAAGCGTTCTTGCTGGCGATATGACAGACCTTGCTGGCGATACTGGCTAGCAGCCTTAGTGTCGGGAGTAAGAACGGCAAAAGCTGGAAGCGCGATCGCGCTTCCAGCCAGTAGTAGTAGAGCACCGAAAAAGTAGTTTTGCCTCGAAATCACGAAATACTATTGATTGCTTTAGAAACTAGCTTGTCATCTCTAAAGGTAGCATTTAGGTTCACGTTTCCGTTGCGCCAACTGACAATTACGGCTAATTTCTGATTAGTCAAAAGATTTTTTGTATCGAGATTTCCGCCTTTTTTCAAACTAGTCAATATCGAAGAATCGCTATATTGGTTGGCTATGCCCATAGGCAAACCATCAGCACCGAGAATGCTAGATACCTGGGAATAGGACATGCCATGGGCTAAGCAGACATAGTTCTTAGGCGTTACACCAGGATTACCACAGCGATATTTGGGGTTGGCAAAATTTGAATCAAAATGTTGCGCGGGTAGTTGCGCCAGGTTTAAGGTTGGTCCAGACAAAAAGTCAGCACCCCACCACAATGCCATCAGCAAAATTATGCCAAAGATCGCGTCTTCAATAACGGCTTTAACTAGATTGCGTTTATGTCTGCGTTTTTGCCATTCCACCTTTGCCTGAAACCAGTTCTCCCAGGGAAAAGTATCCACCCAAGCGATGGCTTCGCTGCTTTTGAGCACGATTGCATCTTTGGCTCCAATCAACAGACGTTTGGGATCTCTAACTGCCAACTTGCCAGTACGACGTAAATTACGTACCAACTCAGGGCTAGCCAGCCATCCGCGTACAGATCGAAAAAGCCCACCACCAGCACTTGGCGCTAAATTAGCGGTAGGACGGGTAATTGCGCTACCAGTTTGCGCAAGCTCAGGAGCGATGAAGGCAACTTCAAAGCCGTGGGTCATGATTGGTGCCGATTCGCCTAGCGCAAAGAAATCTAGCTCAATCTGTCTTACTCCCACAAGTTGTAGTCGCCTTAAAAAATTTTCAAGGTTTCTAGTGAAGTAATTAGCGCGATCTTGATCGGGGGGAACGGCAATCAGCGTAAATCCGAGCACCAGAGTTTGCTGCTCAAACTTAAACTCAGTCTGCTCAACGGCGACTAAATCAATGTAGTCTGACGCAAAACTGGTAAGTACGTGCTGAAATTTCTGCCACGACTGCCTATCTTCTAAATTTAACCTTACTGTTTTCATCTCTACCTGCACGCCTGATATTGGCTACATTTCGGTGCGGGTTTATAATACCCGAGTTGCCAATTTTATTACATGTTTACTGCATGTCACACTAAATGAGCTTTGAAGCAGAGTTAAGTCTCACTCTCCGCGCTCGTTATCCCATAATTTACATCCCCTCCCATGAGGAGGAACGTGCTGAAGCTGTCATTGCCGCGATCGCAAAATCGATGGGACGCGGTATATACATCTGGGATTTCGTTGATGGTTATCAGGGCAATCCCACCGATGCTGGTGCAGGAAAGCGTAACCCGTTACAAGCTCTTGAGCAAATCGACAAAGTCGCCAAGGGCGCAGTATTCGTGCTGCGCGATTTTGATCGCTTTCTCGATGATGTGGCGATCGCCCGCAAGCTCAGGAATCTTGCCAGACGACTCAAAGGCGAACCGCAAAATATTATTGTTTTGGCATCGCAAATTAATATTCCCGATCACCTCAGTGAAGTAATTACGATCCTGGAATTTCCCTTGCCTGCTGCTGCTGAAATTCGGCAAGAAATTCAGCAAATCAGTAAAGATATTAGTAAAGATGCCAGTGGGCAACTAGAAGCTAGTGCGATCGAAGAGTTGGTACGCTCCAGTCAGGGCTTATCGCTAGATCGGGTACGACGGGTTCTGGCGAAGGCGATCGCTGAAAGTGGGCAGTTACGCGCCGATCATGTTGAATTAATCTTGGAAGAAAAGCGTCAAAGCATCAGGCAAACCCAAATTTTAGATTTTTACCCTTCCACGATCGAAATTAGCGATATTGGTGGATTAGATAATCTCAAAGAATGGCTATTGCGTCGTGGTGGATCTTTCTCGGAGCGGGCGCGACAATACGGCTTACCGCATCCAAGGGGATTACTCTTAGCAGGGATTCAAGGTACGGGTAAATCACTAACTGCTAAAGCAATTTCGCATCATTGGCATTTACCTTTACTGCGGCTAGACGTAGGCCGTTTGTTTGCAGGATTGGTGGGTGAAAGCGAATCGCGCACACGCCAGATGATTCAGCTAGCCGAAGCGTTGGCCCCCTGCGTCCTATGGATTGATGAAATCGACAAAGCCTTCTCTGGCGCTGATAGTCGCAGCGACTCAGGCACAACCAATCGCGTATTCGGCACATTTTTGACCTGGATGGCGGAAAAAACTTCACCCGTATTTATCGTGGCAACCGCCAACAATATTCGGCAACTACCCGCAGAATTGGTGCGCAAAGGTAGATTTGACGAGGTATTTTTTGTCGGTTTGCCCAACCAAGCTGAGCGGCAGCAAATCTTTAACGTCCATCTGGGTAAGTTTCGTCCGCATAACCTGCGCGCCTACGATTTGGAGCGCCTTGCCTATGAAACCCCAGATTTTTCGGGTGCGGAGATCGAACAGTCGATTATTGAAGCCATGCACATAGGCTTTAGCCAGAACCGCGACTTTACCAACGACGATATCCTAGAAGCCGCCAGTCAAATTGTGCCATTAGCGCAAACCGCCCAAGTAGAAATCCAGCTTTTGCAGGAATGGGCAGCCTCTGGCAAAGCTCGCCTCGCCTCGCGGCAGAGTATGCTTAACACGCGCATCAAAGGCGAGCAATAGAATGGCAGAATTACCGATTGAAACTACAACCACAGTTTTAGAGTTACAGCAACGATTGTTGCAAATAATTGACGGAGCTTCTAGATCTGGCTTCTATATCATTGAAAGGTACGGAGAAACCCAAGACGCAATTACCGCTCACGATCAACTGCAAAATGTAAGAGAAAGAGCTACATTTTATTACTCTCGCTTTTACACATTGCTACTGCGAATTGCTGAAGCCTATCCTGCCGCCCCTACTGCTATGCTAGAACTATTGAGTAACACAATTGAAGATGCACAGGCTACTTTTGAAGCTCTAGAAGCAACGATTCAAGAAGCAAGAAGGGATTGGAATATATTATGACTCAAATACCACCACCTCCTAGTCCAGAAAGAGTTCGGGAATGGGCTAAAAAAAACCAGAAGATTATGGAGCGAGCTGATGCCAATATTCTGATTTTGGATCATATAATCGCTCAATTAGAGGCAGATATCCGCAAGCAGCCCATGTATCTTCGTCGATTGCAGAAAGCAAAGGAATTGCTGAATATAGACTTTACTGAGGTAAGTGAAAGTAGCGAACTGGAGAACCTATAGTTAGGCAGTACCCCCAGTCTTGAAAGAGTTATACTTTTCGTCTGCTAAAATAAGGTTTAGTGTCTGAGAGAGTCAGCCTTTGAATGAAGAAGAAAAAGCTACTTGAAAAAATCTTGTCAGGTTCAAAGAATATTCAATTTGATGAGATGGTTTCATTAATAGAGGCTTTTGGGTTCAGACTGGATCGCGTTAGCGGCAGTCACCATATCTTTAAGAATCCAAATATTTCTGATCTTATAAACATACAAAATCGAAAGGGTAAGGCTCAACCTTATCAAATACGTCAATTTTTAGCCATAGTCGAAGAAAACAATCTTACATTAGAGGAGGAGTAATGAAAGATTATCACATTAATATCTTCTACAGCGAGGAAGATGAGGCATATATTGCTGATATTCCTGATCTAAAATATTGCTCTGCTGTTGGCGACACACCACAAGAAGTGCTGCAAGAATTAATAATAGCAAAACAAGCTTGGTTAGAAACAGCAAAACTTGAAGGAAAGCTAGTCCCAGTGCCTAAGTATAAACCCGTAATTTATCAAACAGTTGCGTGAATATATTGCCTAACAAGGGTTTGCAGCGGATTAGAATGCCAGTGTTATCAAGGTGAGGAAGCCTGAATCATGGATATAGACATTGTTCCTTGCTCTGTCGAACACCTTGAAAAGCTGATTAAGGGCGCAGATTCTTTTCTAAAAGCTTACGGGCTTCAGGTGGTCGATAGATACATGCCTTTTGGCGGGGCACTT
Source organism: Pseudanabaena sp. SOY_30_concoct_251 (assembly GCA_031388585.1). Taxonomy (GTDB): domain Bacteria; phylum Cyanobacteriota; class Cyanobacteriia; order Pseudanabaenales; family Pseudanabaenaceae; genus PCC-6802. Next base: position 16,748 of record JANMRU010000169.1, read on the forward strand.
CAGTACATTCTGAACCAGATGCAAAGTTCGCAACTTTGGAATCCTTGGCTACCGTATCTGTTCCTTTTTCGTCCTGACCAGGCTTTAGTTGGGCTTGGAGGCTTTAAATCAGTTCCTGATTCTAAGCGCACGGTTGAGATTGGTTACTCTGTCGCCCCAAATTATCAGGGTAGAGGTTTTGCAAAATCTGCGGCACATCAGTTTATTGAGATCGCGTTTGAGTCAAAGTTAGTTAACTGTGTTTGCGCGCACACACTGGCAGAAAGCAATGCATCAACTAGAGTATTAGAGAAGTGTGGGATGACCAAAGTATCAGAGACTGTTGATCCTGACGTTGGCAATGTGTGGAGGTGGGAGATTTGCGCTGTATAACAACTATCACTGATCGCCGAGTCCATGCTCGAAACTTGCGCCATGAGGCTGAAATGCGATCGCGGGCGTAGAAAACACTAATGTATCTGTTAGACACTGATATATGGAAATCAAACGGGTCACTGTAAATAACATCGGGTCATTTACAGCCCTAGAAATACCTCTAGCCCCCACCGAGCAAAATCCCAGTAATATCACTGTCTTTGTCGGTAACAATGGCACCGGTAAAACCTCTGTTCTAAAAGCCTTAGCTACCTCCCTTAGTTGGTTTATTGCTCGTTTACGCACAGAAAAAGGTAGTGGTAACGTTATCCCAGAAGATGCCATCCTCAATGCCGCTGCTGCCGCTGCCATTGAAATAGAGATCTGTAGTTCCCTTGGGGCATCAGCCTATCCCAATGATAGCGAGATAGACAATCGCTTCAAGTGGATCTTGGCTAAAACCCGAACAGGACGTAAAGCCCAATACACTAGCCACCTCAACGACTGTACCCGCTTAGCCAACTATTACCGCAACGCCCTCACTCAAGATAGCCAAACTAGCCTACCCCTCATTGCGTTTTATCCCGTCGAGCGCGTTGTAATTGATATTCCGCTAAAAATTAGAACTAAACATACCTTCTTGCAACTCGATGGTTACGACAACTCTCTAAGTCAGGGTGTTGACTTTCGCCGCTTTTTTGAATGGTTTCGGGAACGAGAAGATACCGAAAATGAATCGGGAATTTCTGAAGATGTGCTGAACCGATTAAGGAAACTAGTTGAGATAGATCAAGACGTATGGCAGATGTTAAACAACCTCAATGCCTCAGCTAAAGATCGCCAATTAACCGCAGTTCGCACCGCCATTCACCAATTTATGCCTGGCATGGACAACCTTAGAGTCCGTCGTAAACCCCGCCTCCACATGGCGATCGACAAAAATGGTGAAACCCTTAATGTAGCGCAACTTTCGCAAGGCGAAAAATCCCTCATGGCTCTTGTCGGTGATATTGCCCGCCGTCTAGCCATGCTAAATCCCGCCCTGCCAAATCCTCTGACAGGTGACGGCATCATCTTGATTGATGAAGTAGATCTGCACCTGCATCCCTCCTGGCAACGTAGTCTATGCGATCGCCTCATCGAAACCTTTCCCAATTGTCAATTTGTGCTGACTACCCATTCACCTCTGGTGATCAGTGACTGTAAACATGTTTTGGTTTACACCTTAACCAATGGTGAATTGCAAGAACTACCCTCCCAATATGGACAAGATGCCAATACTGTCTTATTAGAGGCTATGGATACGAGCATCCGTAATGAAAAAATTAATGCAGAACTTAACGATCTGCTGGATGCCATACAAAATTCAAACTTAGTCCAGGCTCAACAACTGCTAGCAGAGCTAACCGCCAAACTACCCGCCAACCACCTCGAACTGGTCAAGGCTAAACTAATTCTCCGTAAACAAGAATTGCGTCATGCGAACCATTAGTAAAGGGTCTGAACCATCCAGTTTGACCGCTTGGAAACAGCAAAACCCCAACGGACGCTACAACCAGTTAACCGAAGATATTCGCCGAACCGTTCGACAACATGCTCTAGAAGAACAATTATATCTTTGTGCCTATTGCTGCCAGCGGATTGAACACATTGACGCTTGCCATAATGAGCATGTAGAAGCCCAAAACCTGAATCCCGGTCGCACCCTCGACTTTGCAAATATTGTTGCGAGTTGTAACACTTCTAATCAATGTGGTCACGCCCATAAATCCCAATGTCTACCCCTAACTCCCTTGATGACGGAATGTGAAACAGAACTTAAATTCAAAATTAGTGGTCGGGTAGAAGGGCTGAGCGATCGGGCAACCGCCACGATACAAGTTTTAAACTTGGGAGACCACGAAAAAAATAACCGTGCCCTGATCGAAAAACGGAAGCAATTGTCCAATGTGTTGTTATGGACAAACGACATAAATCCCGACGAAGGGCTAGAAGACGATGAACTGTTGGAGATGTTAATCGACGACCTGGGAAAACCTCAACAGGGGCAACTGGAACCTTTTGCTCCAGTGGTAATCAACATCCTACGGAGTTGGCTTCAACCCTAAGAGCTGAGTTCTAAAAGGTTTCGTGCATAAATCATCTTCAAAGCACAACTCAGCTGAGTGTAACCTAACGAGCACTTGCACACCGAACTGATTTACGTGCTTTCAGTTACAATGCAAATATTACTATCTTTGGTGAAGAGTAAGCCTTTATAGTCTGAAAACCATATATGAATCAACAACCACAGCCACCTAGTGCAGAAAGAGTTCGGAAATGGGCTGAAAAAACCAGAAGATTATGGAACGGGCAGATGCCAATATTCTGATTTTAGATCACATAATTGCTGAACTGGAAGCTGATATCCGCAAGCAGCCAATATATTTGCATCGGTTAAAACAAACAAGCAATTGCTGAATTATGGATATTGCTGAATTAAGTGTAAGTAGCAAACTGGAGAAGCTATAGTTATAGTCCGCACTTAATCGTAATTTCAGTCCATTCTATCTAAAGCTTCCGAATCGTCCAAAAATTTCCATGAGTCAATTACAGCAAGAGTTAGAAAAAGAAGTCGATCGCCGCCGCACATTTGCGATTATCTCCCACCCGGATGCCGGTAAAACCACATTAACCGAAAAACTATTGCTGTACGGGGGCGCAATTCATTTGGCTGGGGCAGTCAAAGCCCGCG
>JANMRU010000187.1:0-3972 GCA_031388585.1 Pseudanabaena sp. SOY_30_concoct_251
ACAAGATACTGCTGCCAGGGACGCGCTGTTTCCTGTTTACTAGACAATGAAAAAGCGACAGTTAGTGGACCGCACATGCCAACGCAGTGACCAAAACTGCCGAAAAACCCTAAAGCCATAACCAGGAGTAGATCTAGCATTTCTAATCGCCGTTTGAGCGGATGAGCCAAATCGCCGCGCCAACTACACCAGCCACCAGCACAAGGCCACTGGGAACCATCCACCAGATATTGTTTGCAGGCGCTTGCTCTTCTGTTTCCGTCTCAATTGTGGCGACGGAATTTTTTTGGGGGGTAGGTTTTGACTCGCTCTTTACTTCTGCTGTTGGCTGCGATTCTGGTTTTGTAATTGGCTCGGTGCTTGATTCAGCTTTACTCGCTACCACAACCTTATAGCTGAGATTGAAGGGGGAAAATTTGGCATTAGGTTTAGGGCTACCGCTCAGCTCTAACCGATAGGCTCCAATCTTTGGGAAAATCACCTCTGCACTGGGAATGTTCTGATACTGTTCGACTGCTTTTTGTTTGAGTGGTGGTTCTAGCAAGGGAGTTGCCCCTGCTTTGGATGGATCGCTGTAAACTTTGAGGTTGCAGTTGCATTCTGAGAGCGGAATAACTTGCCCACCTTTCGCTGTGAGGGCAAACCATATTTCGGTGGGGTTGCCTGCCTTCGGTTTATCGTCAGGTTCTATGTGTAGTGTTGCACCGACATCGTTAGAGATTTCCACCTCGTGGGCATAGGCAGGTAGGGCAGTTAACAAAACTGCGGCTAACCACCCTAATCCCTTAACTCTAGACATGCTTCCTCTTAAATTTCATGGCGTAACTACACCACCAGCAATTCTAGCCTTTACATCTACCCTTAACATAGTAACCTCATGTGAAAGTCGTCTTTTGTTGTAGTTGATGTAGTAGGTCTAGGGCGTGTTGAGAAGCATTATCCTCTCCCTTAGCAAGAAACTCGCTCGCCGCGACTTGCAAGTCTTGCACTGCCTCTCGATCGCGTCCTTGTTTATGTTGGGCGATCGCTCTTCCCATATAAGCATCAGGGTTGTGTGGATCGAGTAGCAAGGAGAGCGTAAAGTCGGCGATCGCCTTCGTGAAAAATTGCTGTCTGTGGTAGGCACAGCCGCGATTAAAAAATGCTCTTGCATTGCGATCGTCAAGTGCAATCGCATCATTGAAGTCAGAGATTGCCGCACGCGCATCCACCAGCATAAATTTGGCAATGCCGCGATCTGTATAGATATCAGCGGAGATTTCGGAGAGAGAATCTAGTTGACTAGCTGATTGCCTGAGGGAGAGCGCTTTGTTGTAATCGGCGATCGCATTTTGAAATTTACCTTGACCTAGTTGTGCCAACCCTCGATTGTAAAAACCTCTCAAGTCATTCGGTACTAGTTGCAGCATGGTGTCATAATCTGCGATCGCTGCTTGATAATTTCCAGTGCGAAAATAGGCGAGTCCGCGATTGAGGTGTGATTCGACATTCTGAGAATTTACGCTAATTGCTTGGCTACAGTCAGCGATCGCCGCTGCGTAATCATCGATTTGTAAATAGGCTAGACAGCGGTTACTGTATGCTATTGCAGTATTCTCACGATCCTGAATTGCCTGCGTGAAATCTGCGATCGCTCCCTCATAGTTATTTTGTTGGAGATTAACTATACCCTGTTGCAAAAATCTCTGCGGATTGTTAGTAGTTTCTGCTAAAGTCCGATTGTAGGGAATGAAGAGATAGCAGAGTACAAGTGAGATACTTAAAGTTGCCAAGCCTGTCGATACTATGCGTAGAAATCTCATAAATTCGCCTATAGATTTTAGGATTCTGCTGTACGGGCAGACCTATGTGTCTGCCCTCTTGGATCTACGCTCTTTCTACTACTTCTTCCAACCATTATCGGCTTGGGCTAATACATAACTGGCTACGTTCTCAATGTCGGCTGGCTTGAGCTTTTTGCCAAAGGCAGGCATCACGTTTTTACCGTTTTTCACCTGAGTCATAATTGCCTCTAGTGAATACATGTTATTTGCCTGTAGCGCATCTAGTTTCAAGGTTTTATCCTTCTGCACGGTGTTGTTGCCCCTGAGGTGGCAGCTCACGCAGTTAGCTTTGAAAAGCTTGGCACCAGCCTCTAGATCGGCGGCGATCGCAGTTTGATTGAAATTGAACAGACCTAGCCCCAATACCAGTAAGATTAGAGCTATATGTTTGAATATTGATTTCATCGTGGATGATAATTACGTACAAGTTCAAACCACTATTGTTTAAGCTCTATAGTGGTTACGTCAAAAGACAAGCTGTCAAACTTGCCTAATATTAAGTATTCCTTAACATCCTTGGCTCATTTCACCCTCGCACACGGCACACTGATGCACTCAAATATAATTACTAAGTTATGGCAGCTCTCCCGAATCATCGTCCTAAGCAACTTTCTCTTGGCCCTCTAGAGTCAGAGATTTTGCAGATTGTTTGGGATATTGGTGTTGCGACTGCAAAGGAAGTTCACGATCGCATTCTCTCCGATCCCGATCGCGAACTCACTTACTCCTCTGTAATGACGGTGTTAACTCGATTAGTGAAGAAAGGTTGGCTGACTTCAGATAAGCGAGGAAAAATTCTCTTTTGGGAAGCTTTAGTTTCCCGCACCGAAGCGCAGTCATTACAAGCATTTAATCAGTTAAATCGCTTTTTGGAAGTGGGAAGTGCCGATATCGTTGCTGCCTTTGCTGATGACCTCGATCGCGCCAGTGTAGACCAAATTGAAGCGATCGCGCAAAGACTGAAGGCTATTCGCAAACAACGGGAGGAAGGTTAATGCACATCGCTATGATCCTAGGAGTATTGGGGTTAGCCTGGTGCCTACGCTGGTTGTATTCACCATCAAACATGTTGCTCAATAGACAACCAATAACGCATCAAGAGCGCTGGCAAAAGGCTTTGTTTTTATTCCTATTCCCACCGCTACTGGTTTTGATGACGGCGATCGCCGTGATATTTATGGGGCCACAGGGGCAAATGATGGGTTTCCAGGCGGGGCGGTTTAGCTATATCGTGGCGATCGCTCTCCTAATCTATGCCCTAGTCTGGGGTTGTATTCTCATTCTGCAAGGGCTGCGTGCAGTCCGCAAGATTTCTAGCTATCCTCGTAGTGAATTAGCAAGTCAACTAGCTGGGCAAATGGTAAGAGCGATCGACACGCCACAAATCTTTGCCGCTCAGGTGGGATTTTGGCAACCTCACCTTGTAGTTAGTGAGGGAATGTTGCAAAAGCTAGATCGAGAACATCTACATGCGGTGCTAAAGCACGAACAAGCACACGACTGCTACCGCGATACTTTCTGGTTTTTCTGTCTTGGTTATATCAAGCAACTAACTGTATGGTTGCCAAATTCCGATCTGCTTTGGCATGAATTGCTTTTATTAAGAGAGATGCGCGCAGATCGTTGGGCGGCGCAATATGTGGATAAATTACTCTTAGCCGAAGCTTTGTTATGCTCTGTGAGTGGGGCGATCGCACCAGAGACAGATATTTTTTGCGCTGCTTTTAGTTGTCCCATGCCGTGCAGTCGTCTAGAAGAAAGAATCGATGCTATTTTAGATGAGACCACACCTGAAACTAAGCCTAACTACGATCTGCTTGGTTGGCTGATCCTATCATTGCTTCCTCTAATCACTATTCCATTTCACTCTTAACATCTTATGTTACGCAAATTCTTACTCCTGCTCTTGCCAATTTCTGCTCTCATTGCTGTAATGCCAGTTAATCAACTGAGTGCTCAAAATCGGCTTGAAAAGCGCTGTGGGTGGTTCCAGAACCCAACGCCAGCAAATGCATGGCTAAGCGATCGCGATGGCAGGTGGCTAATCTCAACTCAGGGTGGTTATAGTGCAATTGGTGACTGGCCACCCAAGTTCCAACCAAACCAATGGATTCGCACTAACGTAGGTAGTTATGGGTATGGATGTGCC
>JANMRU010000200.1:0-1599 GCA_031388585.1 Pseudanabaena sp. SOY_30_concoct_251
AGGTATGCGATCGCCTCCAAAGTTTCCTACTTGGATTTGCTCAGTTACGGTTTGAATATCAGAGCGTATGCCACGGTACCTTTTTGCGAGATCGCGGAGATTTTGCTTAAACTCAGGCGTGAGGTCGATCTGTATTAAAGGGTATGTAAGATAGTTTGTGTCAAAGTTCAAAACAAGATCTAATGAACAAATTAACAGAGAGACAAACGCATGACCTTTCGACCAGAATTAATTGACGAACTGCTCCAAGAATATCGTAATCCTGAAGATCTAATGGGAGAAGGAGGAATATTCAAGCAGTTGACGAAAGCATTAATCGAGCGCTGCTTAAGTGCAGAACTAGGAACGCATCTGGAACAAGCGCAGCAAGAAGCAGCGCCAAATTCCGCCAAGAATCGCCGTAATGGTCACAGCAAGAAAACGGTGAAGGGCGAATTTGGGGAAGCTGAGATCTCAATTCCCCGGGATCGCAACGGCGAATTTGAACCGATCCTAATTGCTAAGGGTCAAACCCGCTTCAACGGATTTGATGACAAGATTTTATCCTTATACGCTCGGGGTATGACGACGCGAGATATTCAAGCTCAACTCCAGGATTTGTATGGGGTAGAGGTGTCCCACACGCTGATTTCCAATGTGACTGAGGCGGTAGAAACTGAGCGCAAACTGTGGCAGAATCGCAGCCTAGACGAGATTTATACTATTGTCTACCTGGATGCCATTGTCGTCAAAGTGCGTCATGAGGGACGGGTGATCAATAAAGCAATTCACATGGCTCTAGGCGTAAATTTAGTAGGACATAAGGAGCTATTGGGGCTGTGGATCACCCAGAATGAATCCTCTAAGTTCTGGCTCTCGGTCTTAACCGAACTACAAAATCGGGGAGTCAAGGATATCTTCATTGCCTGTGTTGATGGACTTACCGGATTTCCAGAGGCGATTGAGACCGTCTTTCCCCAGACCCAGGTGCAGCTTTGTATCGTTCATATGGTGCGTAACTCCCTCAGTTATGTCTCCTACAAAGACCGCAAGGCAGTCGCATCTGATCTAAAAACAGTTTATGGTGCGTCCACAGAGGCTGAGGCTGAACAAGCTCTCGTTGAGTTTGCAGAACGCTGGGATAACCAATATCCGACCATTAGCAAGTCATGGATGAATCATTGGAGCCGAATTATCCCCTTCTTTGCCTTCCCGCCTGATATCCGCAAAGCGATCTACACCACCAACGCTATTGAATCGATGAATATGACTTTACGAAAGGTCTTACGAAATCACCGTTCTTTTCCTACGGATGAATCAGTGATGAAAGTCATTTATTTAGCGATCCACAATATCTCTAAAAAATGGACCATGCCGATTCGAGATTGGAAGAGTGCGTTAAATCGCTTTGCTATTGAGTTTGAAGGCAGGTTCCCTGTGTAGCTATTTCTCACTTGACACAAACTGCTTTACAAACCCAAAAGAGGACGACATGCCTAACTTGATCTGGTTTATGCGTATCCGATAAATATGCCATGCGAACCTGTCGTTTGAGCGACACATGCCAAACCAGGGCAGTATAAAGCTTGAGATTTGGCTCCAGGTCTTGCACCCAACTTA
>JANMRU010000201.1:0-5321 GCA_031388585.1 Pseudanabaena sp. SOY_30_concoct_251
AGATGCTCTAACTGGAGGCGTAATAAACTGCGCCTCCTTTGCTCAATTAAGGACTTCGTTGTAAGATTAGGTTGTGCGCTTTTCACGAAAAAGCGATCTATTTAGAGATTTTGGTGGCAGGTACTTTATAAAGGGTAGATCTGAGGATTTGCCTGGGATTTTACTCCGTGCAAGTGAAAACGGCTTTATTGTGAGGAATGGACAAAAATATGAAATTCAAAGTCTTCTCTGCTACTTTGCTTTTATCTATGGGTGTCGCGGCTCAAGCATTTGCTGACAATCCCGAACACATCCAAAAATTAATACGCACTCTGGAATGCCAACGCTGCGAGCTTTCCAACATTGACATCAATGGCACTAATCTCTCTGGTGCATTTTTGAACAATGCCGATTTGAGAACTAGCAGACTGAGAGAAGTCAATCTCTCTCGCTCTGAAATTTCTAGAGCCGATCTTAGAGATGCCAACCTGATCTCAGCTAATGTTAACAATTCCTATGCAATCGGCGCTGATTTGTATGGAGCTAACTTGCTGGGTGCCAACATCAGAAACAGCAGACTGAAGTATGCCAACCTGGCTAAAGCTAACCTCAGTGAGACTAATTTGATTGATGCCGAATTGGTCTATGCAAACCTGAAGGGCGCGAATTTGAGCAAAGCAAGTCTGCGTCAAGCTAGTTTGTATCGGGCTAATCTTGCAGGTGCAAATCTTCAAAAGGCCGATCTGTACAGAGCTGACTTTAGTGGTGCGGATCTCACAGGTGCAGATCTCACAGGTGCTGACATTTCTCGTGCTAACTTTAACGAGGCCAAAATGTGTAAAGCCATTATGCCCGACGGCACAGTCAATAAAGAGGGCTGTCCTTGGGGTGAGTAATCGATTGGAATTTTAGAAGTAGAGATCCTTAAGATCTTCTCTGAAATGGGGTGGGCATTGCCCGCCCTTTTGCATTTGAGGCTTAATTTAGCGTAGTGTTGCAACGGGTTGGTTAGTTAAAATCTGTTTCTGGGTTTGCAGGTCGATCGCACTAATCAAAAGCTGCCGATCTGCATCAACACTAAACAATACTTTGAGCCGATCGCTTCCTGGTTGACCGAGTGGCTCAAGCGTGGCGATCGCCTGCGGCTCCCCATTTTCAGATAAAGGGACAAATGTCTCCTGGGGATTTTGATTCACGATCGTAACTAAGCGATCGCCCTCGAAAATCACCTCCACTGAATTTGGCGATCGCTTCTCTAGTTCGCCGATAACTAACTCAATCTTTGCTTGATCGTGATGTGATGCACATAGAATTAACTCGGTAGAACGTGAAGTTGGATAGGCTTGCCCTTTGAGGAAAAGGGGTTGATATTGCCACTGCTGCGTCTGACTTTGCCAGTAGCGGATCGCGTAGGAATGGAACAAATAATCCTTGATAGAATTGCCACAACTCAGGCTTAAAGCACCGTGGGCTACGGCTTCAAAGGGTTTGTCGCTATAAATTGTGGCTCTCGGGAAATATTGAGCGATTAGATTCTGCACCGAGGGAATCTGAGTAGACCCTCCAATTAAAGCAATATTTTTGATATCCATTTTGAGGATGCCTTTGCCTGCGGCAAAGTGAATCACTTCATCGATCGCAGTCTGTAAAACCCGATAAAATCCGCGCGATCGCAAAACACCTTCCATCTGAGCGCGACTATAACTAATCTCATGGGTTTCTAAGGATTCGGCATTGAACCATACTTCTGTGGCTGACTCGTCAGTGGAAAGCGTAACTTTAAGGCGCTCCATCAGCGATAGCAGGAAATTTATAGCGGCAGGCTCTGGCTGTAAAGATAGATGGCTAGCTAGATAATCGTCCAATAACCAGCGATCGATATCAATTCCTCCTAGGGTTTGCCCTGTTTTGGCAATTACCTCAACCTGGGTTGTCCCTTCATCTACATCAGTATTTTGGGGATTTTCGCCGACATAACTACCCCAATCGCTAATTTCGTCATGGCTCGGCGTTCTGACCAGCGAGAGATCGAGAGTACCACCACCAAAATCAATCACCAAAATTACTATTCCCGGCTGGGCGATCGCATAGCCCAGTGCCGCCGCTGTCGGCTCGTCAATTGTGCGTAGGCGCGATCCTGATGTCTGGTTAAAGAGATCTGCCCCGCCACAAGATTCCAGCCAACGTAAATATCGCTCGTATGACTGCACGGGTACGGCAAAAATTGCTTCCCTAATATCAATCTGTTGAGCCTGCAAGCGGTTAAAGAGTTCTCGTAAAAATAACTTGCCCAATAATTCGGGGGTTATTTCCACGCCATCGATTTTTGGTGCAAAACCAGTTTGTACAGCTAAACATCGTTTAATTCCACTGAAATAACGAGGCGATCGCTGGTTATACCCTTTGCTAATTACCTGCTGACCGATGCAGACGCGATCGCGCGTGGCATCCTCGACATAGACGATCGAGGGAATCAGAAAGTCTTGAGGGTAAGATCGAGATAGTTCAGGTAGTTTGAGCGTCTGCGGTTGATTTAAAATCGCGCTCCAAGTAGCAACGACCGTATTGCTGCTGCCAAAGTCAACTGCGATCGCCACCATAAATTTAATATTTATGAAATTAGATTTACGAATCTTCGGCTTGCGAAGTAGCAAGTTCCTTCAGCATTTCTTGCTGATCCAGCGAGATACAACTCTGAATCACATCTTCTATATCGCCTTCAAGCACCTGTGGTAGCGAGAAATTTTCGCCCAGACGATGATCGGTGAGGCGACTATCTTTGTAATTGTATGTCCGAATCTTTTCAGAGCGTGCGCCTGTTCCTACCTGCGATCGCCGCATACTGGTAACTGCGTCTTGCTGCTCGCGGAGCTTAATCTCATAGAGCTTTGCCCGCAAAATTTGCATCGCCCGTTCTTTATTCTTTAACTGCGATCGCTCTTCTGTGCAAAAAACTCGAATACCAGTCGGCTTGTGCAGCAAATCCGCCGCAGTTTCCACTTTGTTGACGTTCTGACCGCCAGCACCGCCAGATCGAGCCGTAGACATTTCAATATCTTTTGGATCGATATGTACTTCTACGGCATCAACCTCGGGCATCACTGCCACCGTGGCAGTTGAAGTGTGAACGCGCCCCGAAGCTTCGGTTGCAGGTACGCGCTGGACGCGATGCACGCCTGACTCAAACTTCAGCTTGCTGTAGACGCGATCGCCTTGAATTTCCATCACAGCCTCTTTAAAGCCACCCATATCGGCAAGCGACTCACTGACTAACTTGATCCGCCAACCCTGGCGTTCAGCATAGCGAGAATACAGGCGCACCAAATCCGCAGCCCAAATACTAGCCTCTTCACCGCCAGTACCTGCACGGATTTCCAGCATGATGTTTTTGTCATCATTGGGATCTTGGGGCAGCAATAAAACCTTCATGAGTGCCTCAAGCTGATCGGACTTTTCCGATAGCTCTTGCACTTCTAATTCAGCAATTTCCCTCAACTCAGGATCGCTAGACTCCTTGAGGATTTGCTGGGCTTCTTGCAAGTCAGTGCTTGCCTTACGCCATGCTTCGTAGGTATTTACAGTTTCCTCTAATGACGCTCTAGCTTTAGCAATGCGCTGAAACTCGGTGGGATCGGTTGCCACGTCAGGATCGGCCATGCGACGAGTCAGTTCGTTGAAGGTCTGCTCTACAGAATCGAGCTTGTTAAGTAAGTACGAAGCAGGCATATGCAAAGGTGGTGAAGAATCTAATGTCGAGATGCTACTAAATGCTAGAGCTGATATCCTGTGAGCCCCTAGCGCCGCGCTACTTACTACTTATTTCTTCGCTGTATCGGTCTTCTCAGCGGTGGCTGATTCATCTAGCATTCCATACTTGCGCATGAAGCGCTCTACGCGACCCTCAGTATCAATAATCTTTTGCGTACCAGTATAGAATGGGTGATTGCCCGACCACATGTCTACATGCAGTTCAGGTTTAGTAGAACCCACGGTTGCTACAACTTCTCCGTTGCATATGACCTTTGCTTCGGGATACCATTCAGGGTGAATATTAGGCTTGGGCATGATTAGATCTTAGAATTCCAGCTTTTCTAGCCTAGCACATAAAGGTCAGAGTGAAACGTTAGGGCGGATACCAAAACATACCCTTAATCCCTTCAGGGTCAGCATTAAATCCGAGTTGGCGATAAAACTCAACCACATGGGCATCGGCAAATAAACTAATATTGCTGATATCGACGCGTCTGAGCTCTTTGACAATTTCCTCCATCAAAGCTTTACCAAGACCTTTGCCCTGAAATTCAGGATGTACGACTACATCCCAGACCGTAGCATTAAAAGCGTGATCGGAAGTTGCCCGCGCAAAGCCAATTAACCGATTAAATCCCCCCTTTTGCTCCCGCACTGAGAGCACCACAAAGCTATGCTCGATCGCGATGCGAACTTTGCGAATCGGTCTTCGCGACCACCCCACAGAGTCGCAAAGTTCTTCCAGTTCATAGAGATCGATATCGCGATCGGTACTGAAAAATACTTGTCCGCTTTGATTGGGAACTAGACGCAGCCTAGGCTTTTTGGGAGTTGCAGCAGTATCCGAGGCGCTAAATAAGCTTTTCCAGAACCCCATAGGTATTGGTGATTATGATTAATTTGGCAACAAACTACTTGACCTTATGCGGTTGGGACAATACTGCCTAACCTAAAGCTTTATTCCTGAGTCCAAAGTTGTACATAGGGTTGCGCATAAAAGTATGACTAGATTTTATCTCGTTTTTTGCCTGTCTGCATTAGATCCGTTATCGCGGGTTTCATAATAAATGCAGTGTGAGCTTCAATTAACTCCTCTTTTTTATGGTCGTCCCCACTCAAGACTCCGAATTACGAGCCTATTGTCTTCTTGCTTTACGATAACAGCCACCGCTTCCGAAAATGAGTCGCCAGACAATGCCACATAAGCCCAACCGATATCATCCTCTTTTTTGTCGGGCCACGCTTCCATGTCAGTAATAACTTCTGCTTGCGATAACTCTTCGTCTGCATAAACAATCATATTGCTGACTTCCTCTTCCAGGTTTTTTGCCGATATCGAAGCACGAAGGTCATGGCAAAGAAGGTTACGTGCAGATTCCCATTCTTTCCGAACTATCTGCCTCCCGAAGGCTAACGCGATTTCTTGGTAGGTTTTCATATATTGTTTGCCGAACGGCTGAATTGAGTACGAAACAAGCGCTAAATAGTTCAACCAAAAGTATCATAAATCTTTCGACTCCAACAATTAATGATTCTAATGCTTCACGATTACTTATGCTTTGCGATCGCCTCAAGTTACCAGGAAAATAATC
>JANMRU010000220.1:0-2219 GCA_031388585.1 Pseudanabaena sp. SOY_30_concoct_251
CGGCCTGCTAAAAATTATTGGGGATGCAATTACCAAAAAGTGCCAATAAAGGCACATATCATAAAGTAGCGCGATCGCCACTAAATATAATTACTCCTTTTTTGCACCTTGCAGCTTCAAGAGAAAGTAACCGAAACCAATACCTACCAATGTCAAGACCATCGGCAAGATCATCGCATTATAAAGTTCGCCCATTTTGCTTGAATTTTGAATTTAAAGTACTTTGCTGATTAACACTAAGGCTCTTAGTTTAAGCGATCGCGAGCATTTAAGCTACCATAGAGAAAAATCTATATTAGATATCAACAAAATAAACTGCGGTCTACAATACCGATTATGTGCGAAATTGCACTGTGACGATATACTGAAGACTGTTAAGGAATATCAACATACATTGAGAATTTCCTAGCCAACACGCTAAAACTGCAAACTAACTGTTGAGAGGCGATCGCTCCTTATATGTTAATCGAGACAAAAGCCGAACGCATGGTGATCAACATGGGGCCGCATCACCCATCCATGCATGGTGTCCTGAGGCTTCTGGTCACACTTGACGGTGAAAACGTCGTAGACTGCGAACCAGTTTTAGGCTATTTACACAGGGGAATGGAAAAGATTGCCGAAAACCGCACGATCATCCAGTATTTGCCCTATGTAACACGGTGGGACTATCTAGCCACCATGTTTACCGAAGCGATCACCGTAAATGCCCCCGAAAGGCTGGCTAACGTCCCCATTCCCAGACGTGCTAGCTACATCCGCATGATCATGTTAGAGCTAAGTCGGATCGCTTCCCACCTGCTCTGGCTTGGTACTTTTGTGGCAGATATCGGCGCTCAAACCCCCTTCTTCTACGTGTTTAGAGAACGGGAAATGATCTATGACTTGTTTGAAGCCGCCACGGGTATGCGCATGATGCATAACTACTTCCGCATCGGCGGAGTAGCAGCGGATCTACCCTATGGTTGGGTAGAAAAATGTGAAGATTTTTGCAATTGGGTGCTCCCAAAAATTGATGAATACGAGCGCCTAATCAGCGACAATCCCATCTTCCGCAAGCGGGTTGAAGGTATTGGTACAATTGGGCGCGAAGAAGCAATTAACTGGGGACTGTCAGGACCAATGCTGCGGGCATCGGGCGTGAAGTGGGATTTGCGTAAAATTGATCGCTACGAGCTTTACCACGAACTAGATTGGGATGTGCAGTGGGACACAGGGGGTGACTGCCTAGCACGTTACTTTGTGCGAGTACGAGAAATGCGCGAGTCTGCCAAGATCGTGCTCCAAGCCCTCAAAGCATTACCTGGTGGTTCCTACGAAAACCTAGAGGCACAGAGGGTCTTAGCTGGCCCCAAGAGCGAATGGAATGCGATGGACTATCAGTTCATTAGTAAGAAACCATCTCCTACCTTTAAAGTGCCAGCCGGAGAACATTATGTGCGGGTAGAAGCCCCCAAAGGTGAATTGGGAGTTTACCTGATCGGCGAAGATAGCGTTTTCCCCTGGCGTTTAAAGATTCGTCCACCTGGATTTATTAACTTACAAGTCTTACCCCAAATGGTAAGAGGCATGAAAATCGCTGATATTATGGCTATCCTAGGTAGCATTGACATTATTATGGGTGAGGTGGATCGCTAGTGAGTACCGGTATTGATCTCCAACAAGCATTGATTGATGTCTTAGTCAGCTTGGGGCTACCTTATGAAGTTGCTAAGGCTATCTGGCTTCCTATACCAATGATCGTGATGATCTTGGTAGCCTCAATTTTTGCTCTAGTTTGCACATGGTTAGAACGCAAAATTTCCGCAGCGGCGCAGCAAAGAATTGGCCCAGAATATATGGGGCCATTTGGCGTACTAGTTCCCTTGGCTGACGTTGGCAAACTCATTATCAAAGAAAGTGTTACCCCTGCTCTAGCAGACCCTCTCCTGTTTGGGTTAGCCCCAATCATCGTCTTCATTTCCGTCTTTCTCTGCTATTTAGTAGTTCCCTTCGGTCAGAATCTCATAATCACTGACCTAGGTACCGGCATTTTCTTTATGATTGCCATTTCCAGTATTGCGCCGATTGGTTTGTTGATGGCGGGCTATTCATCTAACAACAAATACTCGCTTTTAGGTGGCCTCAGAGCGGCAGCGCAATCGATTAGTTACGAAATTCCACTAGCACTGGCGGTACTGGCAGTTGTAATGATGTCTAATGCCTTAAGTACGATTGAA
>JANMRU010000198.1:0-14011 GCA_031388585.1 Pseudanabaena sp. SOY_30_concoct_251
GGGTTAAGCGATCGCACATAGCTTTAATGTGCGGCTTCAGTTTGGGGGCTTCAGCTACCACCACTGCATCAATATTACCAATTCGCCAGCCCTGCGCTTGAATTAACCGATCTACCTGGTGCAATAACACAATACTATCCGCCCCAGCCCACTTGGGATCGCTAGGCGGGAAGTAATGCCCAATATCACCCAATGCCAACGCACCCAACATCGCATCCATAATTGCGTGGGTCAGTACATCGGCATCGCTATGCCCCAGCAACCCTTTTTCATGCGCGATCGCCACACCACCCAAAATTAACGGGCGATCGCTAACCAGGCGGTGAATATCGTAGCCATTACCAATGCGAATATTCATGGGCTTGCAGAATTAACCTCATTTGCATCAAAAATATCTAACATACAGGATACAAAATTTTGCTAGGTAGCTTTCCGATTTTTTGGGGTTCCGATTTTTTGGGGATTTATAGGTATTGCATCTTTCCAGTTTGCGATACCCAAATCAAAATCCATCGGGGATCGCTTGGGGATCGCTATATGGATTAGATTTTAGAGTACTGTTTGAAGCATTGCTGCGAACTTTCTCTAGTTTTTCACTATCTCGATCTATATTTAGGTTGTTGGAAAGTTATCGAGATGCTTCACACTCTTTGTTGGTAATGACATATCTGCAAACTATCTTCTACCAAAGAGTCTCCCAACTTTCGATAGTTCTTCTTTATATCTTATCTGTAATCGCAGTCGCTGTTAGCGCCAAAGAATTATCACTGGGTTGTACGATCTAGATCACTGATAGGGTATATTCTTCTAGGGCATAATATTCATGGTCTCACATACAGGAGAAACATCCATGCTATACAAAACTAATCGTTCAGCTGACCTTAGTAATATTGAATTGTTCGATAACAAGTGGTTCGCTCAAGCATTCGTAGGTGGATTGGTCGCAATTCTGATGTTGACAGTTCTAATGCCAATTTTAACGCCAGCAACAGTTTCTAGCAGAACCACAGTTGAAAACACGCGAAAGTAAAGGACGAAGAGTGAAGAATGAAGATAATCAATCATATTAAGCTGATTGCCTCAGAATTTTTCCGCCTTCGAGCTTCAGCATTTTAAAGAATTGTCAGGGGATCAACATCAATTGCGATCCGCACTGACTTAGAGGCAATCAAAGCACGTAATGTCTCTAAGTGCGGTAATTGCATAATATCGGAATTCTTGAACTTAAGTAGCACCTGCCAACGATAGCGATTTTGCACTCTAGTTACTGACGCTGGCGCAGGCCCAAGCACATCCCACTCACTATTTTGAGCTTGGAGATACTCTGCAAGTCGATCCGCCGCCTTTTCCACCGCGATCGCATCAGTACTACTCAGATGAAAAAGCGCCATTTGTCCCATAGGGGGATAGCAAAGAGCAGCTCGTTGTTGTAGCTCAACTTGCATAAAATCATCAAAATTGTAGGCTTGTACGGCCTGAATCACGGCATGTTCAGGCGTGTAGGTCTGGATAATCGCTTCACCCGCGTCATCCCCACGTCCAGCTCTACCAGTTACCTGCATTAAAGTTTGAAATGCTCGCTCTCCGGCCCGATAATCAGAAAAATTCAATAATCCATCTGCTGACACAACCCCCACCAGGGTGACTTGTGGGATGTCAATTCCCTTTGTGAGCATTTGTGTGCCAATCAGTAAGTCTGCTCCCCCAGACTGAAACCGATCTAATAGCTGCCGATGCTGGTCTTTATTGCGTGTTGTATCGCTATCAAAGCGAATTAGCCTCAAATCTGGGAACAGCGCCGCGAGTTCTTGTTCTACTTTTTGGGTACCGCTGCCAAAATGCTTGAAATAGGGTGAACCGCAACTCGGACAATTACGGGGTTTGGGCTGACCGTAATTACAATAGTGGCAGCGCAGATCGCCATCGAGCTTAGAGAGCGAGACGTTATGGTATGACAGGGAAACGTCGCAGTTTGGGCACATCATCACATGACCGCAACTACGGCAGGAGACGAATGTACTGTGTCCGCGTCGATGAATGAACAGAATACCTTGCTTTTTTTGGGCCTGCATCGTGGCGATTGCCTCTTGCAACTGGCGACTGAATATCGACCAGTTACCAGATTTCAGTTCTTCCCGCATATCGACTACGGTAATGGGAGGCATGGGCTTATTCCCAATGCGATCGGGTAAAGTTAGATATTCCTTATCCAAGCCATCTCCGTCTTTAACAAGGTGCAGCATTTCTGTTGAGGGTGTTGCAGAACCTAATATGAGAGGAATATTTTCTAACTCAGAGCGCCATTGTGCCACTGTGCGTGCGTGGTAGCAAGGCTGAGGACGATCTTGCTTGAAACTCGGATCGTGTTCTTCATCCAGGATAATTATGCCAATCTGGTATAGCGGTGCAAATACGGCTGACCGCGTGCCAATTAAAATCTGTGGCTCTCCAGACAACATCTGTCGCCACGTATCAAAGCGCTCTCCATCCGAAAGTTGACTGTGGTAAGCATTCACATAGCGATCGCCAAAGCGCGCCCGAAAGCGATCCATGAGCTGAGGCGTAAGTCCAATTTCGGGCACTAATACCAACGCCGATTTTCCTTGTTGCAGAATGGGTACGATCGCCTGCAAATAAACTTCTGTTTTACCAGACCCTGTAACACCATGCAATAGAACTATGCTGTGGGAGTTTAGAGATTGAATCTTTTCCAGCGCTTGAGTTTGGGCTAGAGTTAGCTGTTTGGGGCGATCGGTTGGGACAAAATGGTTTTTATCTCCCAAGCGCAGACATTCCCTTGCTTCGATCGCAAGATATCCCTTTTGAGCTAAATTTTGTAGAGATGAATAAGTTGTCTTAGCCTGCGCGATTAGATGCGATCGCGCCACATCCCCACCCAGTCTCTGCAAAACAATTAGAATCTCTTTTTGTCTCGCAGTGAGATGTCGATCGAGATGTTCGTTAGTTACTCCAAGCAGAACAACGAAATCTTCATACTTGGGTTGTGGTCGTTGTGGTGGTTCTAAATATGTGGAGAGATAACCGAGTTGCTTCAGTTCCCTTAGCCCAGCCCGCGCACAGCTAGGTAGATGTTGATGCAGGTAGCGCTGTGTCATGCCTTTTCGATTGGCTTTACTAGAGCGATCGCTAAAAAATTGCCATACCTGTCGCGCGGCATCAGAAAAATTCTGATGCTGAGCATCTTGTAATTTCTGGTCGTTGATGCGAATGCGATAGCTACCTCTATCCATCAATTTTGGCGGCAAAGCCGTCTTAACGGTCTGCATCAGAGGGGTGCGGTAATAATCAGCGGTACGGACAAGTATTTCCCAGTAATGAGGTGGGAACATTCCCGTACTCACAATCTCGCTAACTAGTTTGATTTCTCCCTCAAATTCTTTCTGCTCGGATGCAGTTGTCAGGTTAAGCGCGATCGCCCCGACATAGCGATTTCCCAGCGGTACGGTGAGGATATCACCAACTGCGATCGTCATACCTGTAGGGATTGCGTAGGTCAGCAAGCCTTCGATCCCTGGACAATCGGCTAGCACTTCTACCATTTGTGGCTGGCAATTCTGGGTGTCAGGGAGATCGTGAGATGCAGCTAGTTCAATCGACATGAAGCAACAAAACAACTAGATGAGTATAGCAATCAGCATAGTTAAATAAACACTCACTTACCCATTTTTCGTTTCAATCTTTCTAGCTCCTCATCCATTTCCCATCGTCGAAATTGTTGCTCTAGCTGATCGTCGTTGCTTTGTGATGGGGCTTGTACGTCTTTCCAATTAAAGGAAGAACTAGTTTCGGGATTGGGTTGAGCTTGAGGCTTGCTTTTAGCTGATTCAGCAATCTTGGTGCGGACTTCCTGCATCCTCACCTGAATCTGATTTTGCAGATCGACGGTCTGGGTAATCCGTTGCTTGAACAGTTCCATCTGCGCCCAAACCTGGTTTCCCTGCTTCAATAGCGATGCTTCTCGATCTTTTGCCGCACTAGCTAGATCCTGGCGATTTGCTTCACTTGCCTTCTTGGCGCGATCGTGCCAGATTCTAATATCGTTGGCAATATCTAAAATTTGATCCTGTAGCTGCTTTTCTTGGGTGCGAAAGTTGGCAATTAACTTAGCTACTTCTGCTCCCTGTTGACTGAGCTTTTCTTCTAAGATTTGTAGCTCGATTTGAGGATTATTGCGTATATATTCCTCAAGACGAGTTTCTAGGAATCGCGAAATATCATCAATTAGTCCCATCTAAAACTTTTGCCCCACATATAATGTCTTGGTTTCATTCCCACGTTTCAAAATAGCTTCTTGCTGGGTAATACGACTGAGTGTCCAGCCATTGCCTGCAACCCGCTCCCCCACTAGAACAGATTGGACAGAACCATTCATCTCAAACATCGCCGACGAGCGATCGCCAATATCAAGAATTCCTACTAGGGTGGTAGTGGGGGCGCTTGCAACTACAGCAGCCTGACTAACAGGTGCATTATTAGAATTATTATTGGCAGGAACTTGAGCTACTGGAGCCGGAACAAGATTTACGGAACTAGGGGTAGCATTTGCTGGCCCAGGCATCAGTCCGACTGGATTAGCTGGGGTAGGGGGCTGATATACAGGGACATAAATAGGCTGAAAAGCAGACGCTAACTGAGGATTAGATATCGTGCCTGGCAGTTGGCCGTTAATGATTGCTGGGGTTTGAGCAGGGTTACTCGCAGTTAGCGTTTTTTCCTTTTCTTTTTTACTAATTGCGATAAAAGATTGCTTGACTTCTTCAGCAAATTGCACAGTGTCAGGATCTGGCTGGCTGATTGTGGGGGGCAATTCTGCTGTCCTTGGTTGGACAATATCAGCTAGACCATACCTAAATATCCAGATACTTGCAGCAAAAATTACCGATGTGCAAGCTGCGATCGCAACTAAGCGATCGAACAAACGACTTGGGGTTTGTTGGGGCTCGGTCTGTAATTCTCTGGGAAATTCTCTATCTAATGGTCTCTGTATTTCACCCTGAATAAATTTGGCATCAGACAAAACCATCGCAGAACTATTAGATTCTCCGCCCATGCCATAGGGATCTACCCAGATCATATCCTGCTGAGAAATAGGGGGGACTGCTAGTGCTTGCAGATCGAGTTTAGTGATGCTGACCGTATCAGAGGGTAATAAATAGGAAGATTTACTCCTATCGCCAGTCGCCGAATGTTTTCTCGTTTTTACAGGGGCGATCGCCCTTGTATCATTACTCTCAACGCTAAGAATGTGCTCTACTTCCCCAAATAGAGCATCCATGAGGCCATCAGCATGATCCTCATAGTTATCTACATCTTCTGTGGTGTATAGATCGTCTGAATTATTAATGTCTGGTAGCATGTCAAGATCCTATTGCTGCTATACAACTGCACTCATGTGTATTGATTTTGTCGCAAGACGATGCAATTACAATGGATAGTCTGGGCAAGCTTATTTCATCAGAGCAATAGAGTGCTACATAGAAAAGTTGGCATCTGCACAACACTCTTCAGTCTCACAACTCATTCCTCAAGCATATAAATTAACAAATCCAGATACAGCGAACTCACCGAACCTCGATTTGTTAATCCTGTCTAACCACATTTAGTCTAACCACATTTATTTAATCTCAACTGGGACTGAGTGCTCTAAGCCCCAAACCGACTTCAAATTATCCTATGTATAAAATAGGAGTCTTGGGTGAAGAGGATATCACAATACGTGCTTTAAGCATAGACAAAAAACTAAGTGTTAAAAAAACAGGGTAGACCTATACGTCTACCCTGTTCTGCTTAAAAATAATTCAATAGGTTGTTAAATACGAACGAGTTCTGGATAAACCGTTAGTACTTCCTCTGATGTCAGGGTGAATTCTTCTGACTGAGGCTCCCAAAGTACTTCTAAGGCTAGCAACCTATCGACTGGAACAGCGCCGAAGCTAGCTAAAGCCTGCTTTAACTCGCTTGAAGATCTAACTTTGGGGAGGCTTGCTAGTGATTCACCCGCGATCGCCACTAAAAGCGTAACAACCACAAATTCGCTTGGAGCCTCCAGCCCTAATGCACCCGAAGAAGACAAAGACTTAGATGCAGTCGCAGCCTGGCGAAGGCGACTATTAACATTAGAAATTACTTCTTCATTAAGTTTGCTGCGTTCAGACATTGCCAGACTATTGAATTTCTGTTCTGCCAGTGTAAACTTCGTAGCTTCTCTACCACTGCTGACATAAACCCAGTACTCGGGATGGCGCATTAGAGACAAAGTTGTCTCACGTAAAATTGAAGCCAAACCTTCCGAAGTTCCTGTATTAGATTCCAGCGCTAGGCGACTCAAATCGTTTTGCAATTCACGGGCTGAGGACAGCAAACCCACCTGGATCTTAGCGATCGTGACTGTACTGCTTTCAGTTACTATGCCTTCATCTGAGTCAGATTTACCACGAAAAGCCTGCAAGACTGCTCCAGCGATCGCCACCATAATCAGCATACTGAAAAGGCCACCACCACCGCCGCCAAACAAAAATGGCAGGAAGAAGAAACTACTGCCACCAGAGTAGCCACCACCAGGATAATAACCGCCACCAGTTCGGCTGGGAGTACCAGTTCTGGGCATAGACCGTGTTGGGGCTCTAAAGGAACCACCACCGATGCGTCCGCCACCTCTGCGCGCCAAGGCATCACCGGCATGACTAAAAAAGATTAAAGCAACCAAACAGACGGCTATGAGCGATCGCGCGATCGGCTTTAAGTATTTCATAATTTTTTGACTAAAGCTTGACATTTATATAAAGCACTTAACTCGAATCTCACGGGCTTAGTTCAAATCTATTTTATCTCTTCCAAATATAAGCTGACATCGACCGCAAGAATGCTTTAAGCATTAATTTCGATCGACTAAGACTCGTAGCTGCGTCTTGCCTTGGAAGCTTCATTCCTCAGAGCTTCTAGTCGCTTATCGAGGTTGCCTCTTTCTCGCCCTCGCCCCACTTCTCCAACCAGCACTTTTAACGCACTACCCAAACTTTTGTAAGCAGCGGGTAAGGCATAGCCGTTGCGAACTGCTAGCTTGATTGCGCCGCGATCTGCTTCTATCAGCGTTTTAATATCCTTTTTAGTGCTTCCACGCCGCCATAGCTGAAATCCCGCGACACCGCAAATAGCTAAAGCCATCATGAACAATATGCCGTTTTGCACCCATAGTTCGCCAACTGCACCGCCCAAACCGATCGCCAGAGCGGCAACTTCCCAGCCATCTTTTGGTATCGTGTCATTTTGAATGCGCGCTACTTCATGCCAGAACATAAGATTGCGCTGATCTTGGGCTAGCTTTTCCCACTTCAACATATCGATAATTACGACAACTTCGTCGCCACCCGCCTCTTCACAAGTAATTAGCTTTGGTCGAATGCCATCAGCCGGAATTACCTTTACCCATGCTTGCAGCTCTGGCGGTAGCAGATCTTCGAGGCGCCTTAACTCGGTCCTAGAGAAAGTATTTTTTAAGGAAGAATTCGGGGAAGGCATGGGTCTTTATCTAGGATTCAGCTTAAGTCGGATATATTCATCGCTCTAGCTAACTAATTTAGCATTATTGCCCCTAACAAAAAACTGCTAAAATCCCGCCCTAAAAATTGCCAGTCAGCAAAGCAATTGCCGCGCCAAGACTCTATATAATAAGATACTAATCTGACTAGCTAAAATAGCAGTCAAAATCATGCTTTTAGGAACTAAAATCTCCTTAATGGAGCACCCTTTCCCACTTTTATATAGTGAGAAATACTCATAAAACATCGAAATAAGCGACACCTGAATTAAGCGATCGCGCTATTTTTAGAGGTCTTTTATCATTTAAGATAAAGAATCATTAAGATCATCGATAGAGGATTAATAGCAAATGGGATTACCCTGGTATCGAGTGCATACAGTTCTCCTGAATGATCCAGGTAGGCTGATTGCTACACACCTTATGCATACTGCCCTTGTGGCAGGCTGGGCAGGGTCAATGGCTCTCTATGAGACAGCAACCTTCGATCCTAGCGACCCTATTCTCAACCCCATGTGGCGACAAGGTATGTTTGTACTACCTTTCATGTCCCGCTTAGGAATTACAGATTCATGGGGCGGTTGGAGCATAACCGGTGAGCCAGCAATCAGTACTGGGTTTTGGACATTTGAAGGTACTGCCGTTGCACACATTGTGCTTTCAGGTTTGCTGTTCATGGCAGCAATCTGGCATTGGGTTAACTGGGATCTAGAACTATTTAGAGACCCACGCACGGGCGAACCAGCGTTGGATTTGCCCAAGATGTTTGGCATTCATTTATTTCTTTCTGGTCTTCTGTGCTTTGGTTTTGGCGCTTTCCACCTCAGCGGTCTATTTGGCCCTGGTATGTGGGTGTCAGATGCTTACGGCATCACAGGACACGTCCAAGCAGTCGCACCAGAGTGGGGACCTGATGGGTTTAACCCATTCAACCCAGGTGGCATCGTTGCCCACCATATTGCTGCTGGTATTGTTGGTATCGTCGCTGGGCTCTTCCATCTGACGGTTCGCCCACCCGAGCGCCTCTATAAGGCTCTTCGCATGGGTAATATTGAGACAGTACTTTCCAGCAGCATTGCAGCTGTGTTTTTTGCCGCTTTTGTGGTAGCAGGTACCATGTGGTACGGTGCAGCCGCAACTCCGATCGAACTATACGGGCCAACTCGATATCAATGGGATAACAGTTTCTTCCAGCAAGAAATCGAGCGTCGTGTTGAAACTGGGGTTGCCAATGGCCAATCCCGCAGCGAAGCTTGGGCTTCAATTCCAGATAAGCTAGCTTTCTATGACTACGTTGGTAACAGCCCTGCAAAGGGTGGTTTGTTCCGCGTTGGTCCTATGATTAATGGCGATGGTATTGCTCAGGGCTGGTTAGGGCACGCTGTATTTGCGGATAAAGAAGGTCGTGAGCTAACTGTACGCCGCTTACCTAACTTCTTTGAAACTTTCCCAGTTGTTCTTCAAGACAATGAAGGTATCGTTCGTGCTGATATTCCTTTCCGTCGTGCGGAATCAAAATATAGCTTCGAACAAGCTGGCATTTCGGCTACCGTTTACGGTGGCGCGCTAGATGGTAAGACATTTACCGATCCTCCGACAGTGAAAAAGCTAGCCCGTCAAGCTCAGTTGGGTGAAGCATTTCAATTTGATACAGAAACACTCAATTCAGATGGTGTATTCCGTACTAGCACTCGCGGCTGGTTTACGTTTGGCCATGCTGTGTTTGCACTGTTGTTCTTCTTTGGTCACATCTGGCATGGCGCACGCACGCTATTCCGTGACGTATTTGCAGGTATCGATCCTGAACTAGATGAAGAACAAGTAGAATGGGGTGCCTTCCAGAAGTTGGGTGATAAATCTACTCGTGTAAATGTTTAAGGTATAGGCATATATGGAATCTATTGCTTACGTATTGATTTTCGCCTGCATCATTGGTCTATTCTTCTTTGCCATCTTCTTCCGCGAACCACCTAGGATCACGAAAAAGTAAGACTGGGCATTAGAATACCCAACATTTAAATCAAAAGAAAAGCGCTGACCTTAAGGTCAGCGCTTTTGGCATTAAGTTTTTTGATAAAGCGTTAGGCTAATGTGGTCGCCTAACTTACTTTTTTGGCGCCATCAGCATTGTGATGTTGCGGCCTTCTCGTTTGGGGGGCTGTTGGATTTCGGCCACTCCACCCAAGTCAATTGCCATTCGCTTCAGCAACTCTTCTGCTAGATCGACGTGCTGGATTTCGCGTCCTCTAAACATTACTGTAGCTTTGACTTTGTCGCCTTCTTTGAGGAACCGCTCTGCATGGTTAATTCGCACTTGGTAATCATGCTCTTCAATCTTGTAGCGCATCTTCACTTCTTTGACATCAGCAGTATGCTGTTTTTTACGTGCTTCCCGCGCCTTTTTCTCCTGCTCAAACTTAAACTTGCCGTAGTCCATAACGCGACAGACTGGTGGATCGGCTTTGTCACTCACAAGTACTAAATCGAGTTCTTTATCTTCCGCCACCTTTAGAGCATCTTTGGGGGTCATAATTCCTAGTTGACCACCATCAGCATCGATCACTCGAATTTTAGGAAATCTAATACGCTCATTAATTGTGGGAAGGTCTCGATTGGGTTTTTTCATGAAAAGAATATTAACGTTGCTCCGGTGTAGGTTTTAGTCTATATACTTACTAGGGTGGACAAGAAGAATTTACTGCTTGACATATTGCTGTCATTATAGTAAACATAGTCGTTTCAGAGTGTCAAGTTTTGATGCAAAACTTTGCCAACTGTCTCTGAAGTCACTTTATCTGTAACTGTGGCTTTGCCGATAGTGGTTGGCAACACAAACTGTACTTTACCATCTGCAACTTTTTTGTCTTTAGATAGAGCGGCAATGATTGCTTCTAAGTCAATTCCTGGGGGCAGCTTCTGCGGCAACTGCGCTTTACTAATTAAGACCTGTTGCTGAATCTGTTCCGCATCTGTCCAGAAGCCCAAGGAGGTTGCGATCGCTCCAGCGGCGATCATTCCTAAGGCAACTGCTTCGCCGTGGTTAAAGACGCGATAGTTGGTGACGGCTTCGATCGCGTGCCCAATCGTGTGTCCGTAATTAAGTATGGCGCGAAGATTACCTTCTTTTTCATCTTGGGAGACGATTTCAGCTTTGGCCTTGGCGCACCGATGGATAATCGACTCAAGCAGTTCTGGTTTAACATAACGTAATTGATCGAGGCGATCGCTTTGTAACATTTGAGCAAATAGTTCCTCGTCCCAGATCACACCATACTTAATTACCTCCGCCATCGCGGTACGAAATTCGCGAGCAGGCAGGGTCCGCAACATATCGGGATCGACCCAAACTAGTCGTGGTTGATGAAAGGCTCCGATCAGATTTTTGCCCTGGGGATGATTGATTCCAGTCTTGCCCCCGATCGCGGAATCGACCATTGCTAGCAAAGTAGTTGGCACCTGCACAAGATTAATGCCCCGCAACCAGGAAGCAGCGGCATAGCCAGCCATATCACCAATCACGCCACCACCTAGAGCCACAATTGTCGAGGAGCGTTCTAGGCGTTGCGCGAGGGCGGCATCGTAGATTTTTTGCAAAGAGTTAGCAGTTTTGTAGCGTTCGCCCGCAGGCAAGATCAGGCTTGATACTGTGTATCCTGCTGCTTGCAGGGATGACTCAACCGTTGCACCGTAGTGTTTGAATATTACGGGGTTAGAGACAACTAAGACCTTTTTACTTTTCTTGCCTAGCTCTAGTTCCACCATCTTTTTGCCTAGACCTGAAAGGCTTTGGGAGGCGATCGCAATCTCATAATTTCTAGAGGCTGAGGCGGCGTTGCTAAAGTCAACGGTAATCGGAGCGGAATTGGGCATGTTCTGAGTAGTGTAAATCGAGATTGCTATAGTTATAGCGATCTCTATTATCCTACGTAGAGCTTACCGAAAATTACTAAAGGCGAGGTTTTCGCATAATCATGTCCAAAGATGCTTTATTCGCCTTATCTTTATTTCCGTATTTAGCCTTTCTGTGGTTCATTACTAAATCGGGGCAAATGCCGAAGCTCGCCCTTTGGGGATTCTACGGCACCCTCGTATTTGTGGGGGTGACGATTCCAGTGGGGATTTATGCTCTGCGAGTCTATGGCACGTCGTTGGCAAATGTAGATTTTTTGCATGGCGGCGCTGAGTCTTTTCTGACGATCGCCAATATTCTTGTCGTATTGGGGTTTAAGGCGGCGATCGATCGCTTAAATCAAGACAAGAGCACCTAGCCTGCTTCTAAACTCCGATCTTGCACCATTCTCAACTGGCGGTTAAAACCGCGTCTAGACGAACCTATCCCACTAATATTATATAATGAATAGGAGAAAGTGACGCAATCAGACAATGGCAGGAAGATTTGAAGGATTAAGCGATCTGGAGTGGAAATTATTCGAGGATATGTTTCCAGAAGGAGCCAAAAAAGGCAAAGGGATGCCGCATGTTCCCTATCGATATGTTATGAACACGCTACTCTACATTCTAATTACCGGATGTCGATGGTGTGATATTCCCAAAGAGGAGCAATGGGCTTCTAAAAGTAGCGCACATAGATGGCTACAACGATGGCATAAGGACGGGACTCTCGCACTTCTGCAAGAAAGGATCATCAACATAGCCCAAGAAAGAGGATTGATTCAATGGGAGTATGGAGCTGTAGACGGCTCTTTTTCCCCCTGGCAAGGGTGGAGGTGAGGGGGTTGCGCATGGGTATAAAGGCAAAGGAATTCTGATTCACCTGATTACTGAAGGGAATGGCATGCCGATTAGTTTTTGCACAACAGCCGCGAATGGAGATGAGCGCCAACAAGTTGTGCCGTTGTTGAACAAGATCAAGGTTAAAACCTCGGCGGTCGGTAGACGCAAAAAACGATTTAAGGTGTTGGCTGGGGATAAGGGCTACGATGCCAAGTGGCTGAGACAATTGTTACGGAAACGCGGAATACGCGGTCAAATTGCAAAGCGCCGACGGCAAGATCGCAAAACCATCGGCAGACCGATTATGATCTCAGTGCCACGATTTCAGCAAGAACGATGCTTTGCCTGGCTTCAACGCAAGTACCGAAGATTAGTAGTGCGCTGGGAGCGCCTGCAGCATTGTTTTGACGGCTTTCTCCACCTCGCTATCATCCATATCTGGATCAATAGGATTTTATTAGTGGGATAGGTTCACAAACTAAACCAGCCTGCGCTGGTTGCCCACAAAGCAGATCTAGATCTCAGTCTACGAAGGCAGCCTTTATC
Source organism: Pseudanabaena sp. SOY_30_concoct_251 (assembly GCA_031388585.1). Taxonomy (GTDB): domain Bacteria; phylum Cyanobacteriota; class Cyanobacteriia; order Pseudanabaenales; family Pseudanabaenaceae; genus PCC-6802. Next base: position 12,839 of record JANMRU010000198.1, read on the forward strand.
TGTGTAGCTGCGAATTCAGTCGCGCTTAGCTTATTGAACCTGGTGCAAGATCTCAGTAAACCTATTTTTAAGAACGCACTCCGCATCAAGCCAATTAGCTGTTATTCCCAGGACTAGTAACTTCTCGCACCATCTCAATATCTAGCTCTAACACTTCGGCAATTTTTTCTGCAGTTAACCCCAACTTTAATAGGCGAGTTACCGCTTCAAGCTTGCCTTCAAGTTTACCTTCAAGTTTGCCTTCAAGTTTGCCCTTCTCCCGCTCCTCAGCAGCAACTTCTTGAAAGTACCGTGTTTTCTTTAACTCTTCTAGCCCAAACATAGCTTCTAACTCCTGACGACTTTTATTTGGCAATTTATAAATAACGATCGTTTCAATCAATTCTAAAACTTTTAGCTGTAACCCTACATCCGTTAGATCTTGCTGAGCCTGTTGCATAAGTCCCCTAGCTCGATCTACTGCTGTTTCCTGACTTGCAAGTACTAATTTAGCAATTCTGACACCTATCAATCGCTCTGGAACTGTTGACAACTCATCCAAATATACCTGCTGCACCTGCCCTGTTGTCATTAACCCGCGATATTGCCTTGGCACATCCGTGTGAACATTACGACTTGGATAAACAACAACTGCCCTCCAGTCATGAACAGGCTTGTATTGCTTCAGGTAAATAAAAATCTCGCTAAACAGTCGCCAATAAAAGCCCTCATCTTTCTGGAATTGCACCTCTACAAAGTAAATCGGGAGATCGATCGGTGACTGTGATGGCACAAATACACCATCAATCCGAAAGGATAGCTCTTTGACTTCTACAGACCTAAATTCATAGTCATCAACGACATCAGCAGCCTCGCCGATCAGTTCAAACAAAGTGCCAGGGAGTGTCTGAAAGATTTGATAGAAGATGGTGTCCGTTCGCATTTGCAGATATTAGTATGGGTTAGTTCTTAAGGGAATGTGTATAGCTCAGAGAGAAATATAGAGTTTTAGGCTTGCGCTTGAGAGTAGAACTGAGATGCATCCAGTTCTGTAAAAGCAGTCGAGATATCAGCAAAGGGAAGTAGTGGCCCTGCTTGCTGTTGGCCGTTGGTGCTGAGTTCGCTGTAGCATATATAAACTCTCTGCGTCGTGCGATATAGTAGATCTCTCAGTAATCGGCTTAAACGCCTCTG
>JANMRU010000283.1:0-8228 GCA_031388585.1 Pseudanabaena sp. SOY_30_concoct_251
CTTAGCTCTAGAGCCAAATAGGATCAACAACCTTAAATAGGGAATCCTCTCTGTAAATTTTTCAGTATTTATTTTCAAGTCTGACAGTGTTTTTAACATAAGCCTCCATAATGAAGTTTTTGTTGGCTTATAGAGAGATGCTAATGAATGGCTAACTACTCTAAGTTTAGACTTTTTATTGACTCGCACGCCTTAGCAATAGCCTTGGGGGTTGAGACGACTTATGTCAGTACTTAATAGCGCAAGCTATATAATTAAGCCTCCCTCTATATAGTGGGGGATAGTTAGCCCCCCAGAGATCACTATGCAACTGCTACATTAACTAGCTGGTAGTAAGCAGGCTGATTGCCAGCAGATTGAATAGTATCAATCGCATATCCTTTATAACGAAGTGAGTGAATTGTTGCTCCAAACCGATGAGTTACCTCAGCTAGCTCTTTGGCTGAGTGAGGTTGTCCATCTGACAAGATTTGCAGTATTCGTTTTTCCATTCGAGTTTCTCCATTACTTGAATTGTTGTTTGATCGGACACTACATTACTAGCACAAGTAAATTAGGCTGCATAGGTATCGCAGGAAAAATCATAAGTTCAGACTTATTTGACTGTTAAATAAGTCATGGACTATGATAGCGATTAAGCTTACCTACTAAAACCCTTATAGGGATTGAAACAAATAGGTCTGGACTTAATAGCGTAAGCTGAATCACCTGTATAAATGAAACTAAAACCCTTATAGGGATTGAAACTAAGCGATCCATATTTCGCCTCCTTTGCTGCCTTTAAAGGTGTAAGCCAACGTGTCAAGCAATAAAGCTGACTGCCCAAAGGCTACTGAGTAAGGCGCAATTGGATCGAGGAGACTGTAGCGATCGCAGATCCCATATAGCTGAAAATGCATTGGCAAGCGTAATCTTGCCTTTACTTCAGTAACTGGACGGTTGAGGACATAACAAACAATCGCTTGTTTCTTCATCCGCTCTTCTATTTTGCCGATCCATCGGTTATCGGGTTGCCAAACACCAATACCTGACAAAACTTGTACCTTCCAAGCATCAGCAACCTCTTTGAGATCGCCTGTATAGGTAAATCGCCAGTTCGATCGCTCCTCGCGATAACTCAACAACTTCATAAAGCCCATGCAATGCTCAAACCTACCTTTTGGGATTGGTTGACCTATGCGCTCCGATGTGTCTTTAAGTAAACGCATAAACGCTGCCTCAGTCATCGGTTCGATTTCTAAGTTGCTGAGAATACCTGATAGATCATAGGTTTTAAAGCGATCGCTTTCATGTGGCTCCGTCATGTCGTACAGACCACACTGCAACGGACTAGACCCACGAAAGCTTGAGGCATCTTCCGCAATAGGGTTTCCCTCTTTCTTATGAAACTTCTCTTGCCATTCCAGTTTCCACGCCCTGATTTTGCCTCCCACTTTTTCTAAGTTAACACCAAAAACACTTTCACAGTCTTCGCGAAACTTGCCACGACTAGCTTCATATTGTTGGGCAATCGTTTTGCTGCCTAGCTGTTGATATAGCCTTACTGACTGCACAGCACCCCAACGACCATAATAATTTTTAAAATCATTGATTTTGCGATAAACATCACGAATCTGATCAGTAAAAAAGATGCGATCATAAATTCCATTCGCTACCAATGGAGCCTCTTCTTTATCAAATAGTCGTTCGATCAAATAATTAGGAGCAAGCGTATAAGCAACAAAGGAATCGAATAATATTTCTTGCCCATTAGCATTTACATAACCCCGATGTCGCCCTAAACGTCCTAACCGTTGGACAAAGCTTCCCGCGTCGGCTGACTCGAAAATCAAAAAATTAATCTTAAAGTCCACACCCACATCGATCGTGCTAGTTCCTAAAACAATGTCGGAGGCGAGCGATCGCTCTTTGACCGTTTTGCTAGATAAACCAGTATTTTCACCAACCGTCAATCCATGCTTTTGAAATTCACTAGCAAACAAAGGTTTTAACCGCTTCACTGCCGCGATCGAATTCAGTATGATCGCTCCCTTTGTGCCGCGATGTTCTAAGAAATACTGCAAAATCAAATCAAGATTATCTTTGAGCCAATCTTCAGATGCTTTACTAGAAGAATCCAGTGGTACAAAATGTAAAGCGATTTCTCTTGTTACTAGTCTCCAATTATCCTGCTCAAGTTGCTCAGATTGCTCTTCTGCATCAGGAAATTGATACTTATCTGAAGCTTTAGGGTCAATTGCTTTATAACGTAATTTCGCTTTCTCTAGTTTCTCAAGTAACTGTTCATCAGGCGTTGCCGAGAGAAATAGAAACTTTTTTCGTCGATTAGTTCGCTGAATCAGCAACATTGTATTGAGAACACTCGCGACTTGCGGGGCACTGAACACATGAAACTCATCAAAGATAAACAAATTAAAATCTTTGTCAATTCTTCCCCACAGTTTATCTGGACTATCTTTAGGCATTAGATAAGCACCGCGATGCAAGTAATGGAAGATATCAGGATTTGTCAGTAAAATCTCTCGCTGACTACCATGAGTAGAGATCGCCGCCGATTTTTTGACCCCTTCATTTTCTGCATATAACTCCAATTCAGCACTATTTAACCGAGCAATCCGAGGTTCACTCTTAGGTTGAAAATCTTCTACATATTTACAAATCTGATTTTCTTGATCTCTTGCTAGTTCATTAGTTGGATATAATGCGATCGCTTCTGTATTTCCTTGCAATACTCCCAAATAAGCCGCAAGACTTTTACCATCACCAGTCATCGCCGTATTAAATACAACATCAATATCTGGATCTTGCAAAGCTCTAAAAGTCTCTAACTGATGCCAAGCCAATCGCCAACCATTAGGAATTTCGATCCCTTTTGGGGTTTCCACAGTCTCAGAATAGACAGGCTTGAGAACTATTTTATATTCCGTCATAACTCCACATCCTCATAAATTTCTGAAAGTGCGATCGCCAAATCAATTGACTGCAAATCCAAACTATCGCCTGCCCCTAAACTCTGCACCAACCAACCACCATCTAGATCCTTGCGATAGAGTTCCACTTTTAATTCAGACTGCGAAACCAGAACATATTCCTGCAAAGATTCCAATTTTTGATAGTTAAATAGCTTCTCGCGCCGATCCAGCAAAGCTGTTGATGGCGATAACACTTCCACTAGTAAACAAGGTTTCTGTTTTACATATTGGTCGCTATCGGTGCGATCGCATACCACCATCACATCGGGATAATAGGTGGCATTATTTGCAGTTGAGATCGCTAACTTCATAGCTAAAGCAAACAACCGAGAACCACTTTCGCGCAAGTGTGGATGGATTAAAGCAACTAGATTGCCAACGATCAAATTATGGTTTTCACCCTCCTCGGCCATTGCAAAAGCTTGCCCATTCACAAACTCATGCTTAATTTGACTCTCATGTTCAAAGTCAAGATATTCCGCATAGGTCAAGTCAGGTTGTCTGGCAAACATCGCTTACTCCATCAAGATAGACTTGCTACTTACACAACGCTTATAAACATTATTTAGCTTCTTGCTAACTCAGTTGCATTAACTCCGATTCTTCTATAATCGCACCCCAATATCTTTGGAATAATTCATTGACGAAATCTAGTGTCCGCAAATCATTGAATAACCCCCATAATTGCATATACAATATGGGTTATCAACCTTAATGCTCACTAAAGTATACGGACACTTTGCGCAAAAAAGATTTCATAGCGATCGCATATGATTAAACTAGCCAACTTTGGAGATCAGTAGCTATGCAACTTCTAGAAGTTTTAGCCAGAAATCCTATTCAACTACCTCATACCGAAGAGCAACGGTTGATCATGAGTGACGTGACCTGGGAGCAATACAGCACACTCGTCAATGCCTATATTGACGAATACCCTTCCCTACGCATGACCTACCTTGAAGGTGTTTTAGAAATTATGACCACATCCAATGAACATGAACGGCTGAAAAAAATTATCGCTCGCTTAATTGAGATGTATGTCGTAGAAAAGCGCATTACACTCGATGGGTATGGTAATGCTACGTTCAGGAAAGAAGCTGCTCAAAGAGGTCTAGAGCCTGACGAGTGTTATTGCTTAGGCGAGTTAAGGGAAGTTCCCGATATTGCGATCGAAATAGTCCTAACTAGTGGTGGCATTGATAAATTAGAGGTATACCGTGGTTTAGGAATTCCTGAAGTTTGGTTTTGGTTGGCAAAACAGCAAAAATGGAAGCTCTATCACCTCAGAGAAGAACTAAACCAGTCACAGTATGAAAATATCTCCCACAGTGAATTTCTACCAGAACTCGATTTCAACTTACTCAGTCAGTTTATCGGTGCAACCAACCAAACCGAAGCTGTGATTGCTTATCGTGACGCGCTCGCAGCTCACGAGTAATTTACCAATGGCTATATTATTAGAGGAAATCTGTGTCCCTTAAAGGTCAGTCAATTACACTTGCGATATCCAATCTTGATAAAGTCAGATTAGAGCAAATCGCCCTCGATCTAGACATCAAATGGGGTGAACGCCCGAATATATCCAAACTAGTCGAAGCGATCGCAAGACGCAAGGTAAAGATTGGTCTAAACAATGACTGGTCAGATGATCGCATCGTGGCTTTAGAGCAAACCTATCGCCGACTAAGCGATGCTGGGGAACTCGAACTAGCTAGAGAGATCGCCACAATTCTCTCAGAACGTAGTGAGCCATCCCGACCATTACTTCGAGAAGTAGAGAAATTTCTAGACCATCCTCCCATTCCCTGGCGACAAACCTTAGATCGATACATCTATCAGCAACGACCATTTAAACTCAACTACCGCGATGCCGCCGATCGCCCCTGGTCATTTACGATTCGCCATGCCGCGATCGCACTCCACGACAAGCGTCAATATCTCGACTGCTGGTGCGAAGAAACTGATGGGAATCTGGATATTGACGAACTCAAGCATAATCGCTGCCTGCGCCTAGACCGCATTCCCGATGCCGCAATTACGCCTGTTCAGGCAAAATGGCGATCGCAACTTGAAAAAATCCCAATCACGATTCACCTCTTGGGGAGCCTTGCTTTTGCCTATAAATCCAAAACTAACGATCTAGAAAACGATTGGCTCCCAGACCAACCAGTTCGTCGTGTAGTAAAGTCAACCAGCAGTACTTTCTGGTTCTTTCGCGAGATCCTGCACTATGGTGAAGATTGCGTAATTGTTGCACCCGACTCAGTGCGAGAGAAGTTTATCGAGAAACTGCGATCGCTCTGGCAAAGCTATAATCTCACCTAGACAATAGAATAAATATGAGAATGTCTCAGCTTGTAATTTTTAGTGGGACAATAAAGACATAGCTATCGCGAATTAGGTGGTTGACGGGGTGGAGGGTTCTACCCCTCCGTGGGGGCAATGCCCCACAGCCCCAATCAAAATCTGTCCTAACAATCTAGGCGTTGCCCATATGGGGAAATACATAAAAGTAGTGACGATGTCTAAAATTCTTTGGGCTTGAATATTTGCCTTAGGTATATGTATTAATCTAGCTTCGCTGTGTCTGCGGAGAGATTTTAATGCCTTGCCGTCCAACATTCTGTTAAATTTATAAATGTTAACAATCCGCTTTTAATAAAATTTATATGAGCTTACTGATCGTCGGTGCGACAGGTACACTTGGTCGCCAAATTACTCGTCTCGCATTGGATCAGGGGTTTCAGGTGAAATGCTTTGTACGTAACGCCAAGAAAGCTGGTTTTCTTAAGGAATGGGGCGCAGACCTAATTGTTGGCAACCTGACAAAGCCAGAAACCATTGCAAGGGCGATGAAAGGTGTTACCCAGGTAATTGATGCTGCGACAACTAGAGCAACAGATTCACTCAGGATTAAAGACGTGGACTGGACTGGCAAGTTGTCGCTAATCCAGGCAGCAGAAAACGCCAATATCGAGAAGTTTGTTTTCTTCTCTATCCTTAATGCTGAGAAATATCCTGCTGTTCCTTTGATGGATATTAAGTACTGCGTTGAGAAATTTTTGTCGGAAACTAAGCTAAATTACACGATCCTGAGACCCTGTGGGTTTATGCAAGGATTGATTGGGCAGTACGGCATCCCGATGCTGGAAAACCAGACGATTTGGGTCACAGGCGAAGCGTCTCCGATCGCTTACATGAATACCCAGGACATTGCCAAGTTTGCGATCGCCGCCCTTAAGCTCGAACAAGCTGAACGTAAAACCTTTGCGATCGCAGGCCCCAAAGCATGGGCACCCAGCGAAATTCTCCGACTGTGCGAACGCTTATCAGGTCGTACCGCTCGTACCGCTAGTATGCCAATTGGGTTACTAAGGTTTGTGCGTAATATGACTAGAACCTTTGAATTCGGTTGGAGTATTTCCGAGCGCATGGCATTCACCGAGGTGCTAGCTAGTGGTGCGCCACTAAATGCTGAAATGGACGAGACCTACAAAATTTTTGACATCGATCCAGATAAGATAACCACTCTAGAGTCCTACTTACAGGAATATTTTGCACGCATCTTGCGCAAGCTCAAAGAACTTGACTATAAAGAACCCAAGGTTAAGAGTATTTTTTAGGTGACTTTAATCCACTTGCTTTATTCAAGGTACCAACAAACGCGATAATATTTGTTCTGGCGTTTTTGCTTCCATCATCCTTAATCTGTCTGACGTATTACTTATGATTCACGAAATATTCATGCCTGCCCTAAGTTCCACCATGATTGAGGGGAAGATTACCTCTTGGGTTAAGTCGCCTGGGGACAAAGTAGAAAAAGGCGAGACAGTCGTGATCGTCGAGTCTGATAAGGCAGACATGGACGTGGAAACATTCTACGAAGGTTATTTAGTCGCGATTGTAACTCCCGCTGGTGAAACCGCCACTGTAGGCAGTGCGATCGCTTACGTGGCTGAGACTGAAGCAGAAATTCCCGAAGCGGAAAAGAAAGCAGCTTCTAATAATAGTTTTGGTGCGATCGCTACGCCTGCTGTTGCCCCAGCCGCCGTCGCAGCTAGCACTTCTGCCATCCCTGATGCGATCGTCGCCACTCCTGCGATCGCGAGAAGTAGCGATCGCGTAATTGTCTCACCCAGAGCCAAGCGCCTCGCCAAAGATAATCGCATTGACATCAATACCATTCGAGGAACAGGCCCTAATGGTCGCATTACCGCAGCGGATATTGAAAGTCTCCTCAAACCAGGTACTCCAGTTGCAACTCCAATTGCACATACTACCGCAGCCAGTCAGCGCTCCTCCACGCCCGTACCGAGCTATGCCACAGTCACACCTGGAACCGTTCAACCTTTGACCACTCTGCAAAATGCCGTGGTGCGCAACATGAATGCCAGTTTGAGCGTACCGACCTATCATGTAGGCTACTCGATCTCAACAACTGCATTAGATAGTCTTTACAAGCAAATCAAGTCAAAAGGCGTGACCATGACCGCTCTCTTGGCAAAAGCCGTAGCAGTGGCTCTGCAAAAGCATCCACTCCTCAATGCTGCCTTCACTGAGCAAGGCATTGCTTACAAAGGCGATATTAATGTGGCCGTCGCGGTGGCGATGGATGATGGCGGATTAATTACGCCTGTGCTTCCCCACGCCGATCGCACAGATATCTATTCCCTGTCCCGTCAATGGAAGTCTTTAGTCGAGCGGGCACGTGCCAAGCAACTGCAACCAGAGGAATATACTACTGGTACGTTTACAATCTCTAATCTTGGTATGTTTGGCGTCGATCGCTTTGATGCCATTCTCCCACCTGGAACAGGTGCGATTCTGGCAATTGGGGCATCTACTCCAACTGTTGTGGCAACTGCTGATGGAGCGATCGCCGTACGCAATCAGATGCAAGTAAATATTACCTGCGATCACCGTGTGATCTATGGTGCTCATGCTGCACAGTTCCTTCAAGATTTAGCGAAGCTAATTGAAAATGATGCTCAATCCCTAGCACTTTAGCTGGGTTAGCTGATATTGATGATCCTTGCTAGAAATTACCGCATGTAGAATCATTGACACTCCCCGACCTAAAGGCGCGGGGATTCTTTAATCAATGATCTGCCTTGCCCTGACAGGATTGCTCCAGACAGAGTAGAGGGCAAATCTCCTAAAGCGTTGCTTGCGTCAAGCGCAAAGGTTCCAGTGTGCCCCACCGTACCCAATCCTGAGTTAAGGATGTTGATTCCAGCATTGTGATCCCTATCCAGT
>JANMRU010000203.1:0-10063 GCA_031388585.1 Pseudanabaena sp. SOY_30_concoct_251
CCCTGTTTTATAAAGGTGGTCTCAACTAACTGAGTTGGTTGCGCCTCGCCTCCTGTACTTCGGTTGTCAGGTCTTTCCGGCTCACTGTGCCGAACGAGACTGTGTTGCTCACTGCATAGGCGATTATAGTCAGTAAAGTTACCTTGTCAAGCCCCAACTTCCTTAAAAGTTATGGATCGCACAATTACATCTCACGGCGACCTTCCAGTGCACGCGCCAGCGTCACTTCATCGGCATATTCTAGATCGCCTCCCATGGGAATGCCAAAAGCAATACGGGTAACTTTGGTAAATGGCTTTAGCAGTCCGCCGATGTATAAAGTTGTGGTCTCGCCCTCAACACTGGGACTAATTGCCATAATTACTTCAGCAGTCTTACCCGAACTAACCCGTCTCACCAGGCTTTGAATATGTAATTGATCGGGACCAATGCCATCCATTGGGGAAATCAGTCCGCCCAAAACATGGTATTTACCCCTATATTCGCGGGTTTTCTCTAAAGCAATCAGATCGCGCGAATCAGATACCACACAGATCGTTGTATCGTCGCGACTGGTATTGCTACAGATTTCACAGATCGGATCGGCAGAGAGATGAAAGCAGACAGAACAAAACCCTACCTGCTGTTTAGCATTGATTAAGGCTTTTGCTAAAGCTTCCACTTCTGATTCTGGGCGCTTGAGCAGATGCAAAGCCAGACGTTGGGCGGTTTTGGGGCCGACACCAGGCAGGCGTTGCAGTTGCTCGATTAGATGGGCAAGAGGACGGGTATACAAGATTGAAGACCTGGGATAAAGAAGGAAGTAGCCTTTAGCTAATAGCTAATAGCTAATAGCTAACAGCTAATCTGGAAATATACGCAAGCGTCGATTTGGCTCTGAGCCAAAACTAGTCGATTTCAGGTGATAGTGTTCGACTAATTCATGCTGCATTCTCCTGATTGTGGAAGAACGGGGTAAAAGTTCGACGGGTTGGCTTTTGGGAATGACGATTTGCTCAACAGCTAGACGCGCTTCTTCGAGTGCTTCCATTTCATCCTCGGAGTCACCATAGGCAAACAGGTTGAGATCGTTGATCGCCGAAATATCTGCTGGCTCGTCAATTTGCAGCATTCGCCTGAGCGCGCGGGTAATCTGGGGGATCGTGCTGCTCTTGATCATATGAATTGGCAGGGAGTGTGTCTCTGCCAGGTGGCGGAGTTTAGAGTGGCTGCGCACCTGCGATCGCAAAGCTAATACCATATCAGCACTATCGAGATCCTTCGTCAGAATTACGGGTAGGCGTAGCATATCGATCACTTGCTCCGACTGCTGGCGGCTCACTGCATAGAGATAGACGTAAACGACATCTGTATCTTTATCTGCGAGCGCACCAGCAGCGATTACGGCTCTAGGCACAGGTCTTTCCTCCGATCGCTCCGATCTAGATATAGATGCTTCGCTACTAGTTCCACTCGATCCATAGTTGCTAGTAGATAGGTCAGCACCGTTGCGTACTAAACTGCGATCGATTGGTAATGGCTCCATGCGTCCAGAGACTCGCCATCCCCTAGCACCAGGATTCCTGACCATTTCAGGTTGGCGCGGCTGTTCTTCGGAGATCGTGACTTGGTTCTCTTCATTAACCGCTCTGATCTGATAGGCTGGTTCTCGCCCACGTAGTAAGCCATCAATCGTTGCCGATACGTCCTGATGGACGATCCAGCGATAGCGTTCCAACATCTCGATCGCAATGTCAAAGGTCGGTGGGGCCTTACGTTCAAGAATACTTTTTTGCGTACCGCGCCGCCTGGCCTCATCGTCCCCAAGTGTGACTGACTGGATGCCTCCCACTAAATCGGAGAGCGTGGGGTTTTTAATTAAATTTGCTAGTTGATTACCGTGCGCTGTCCCCACTAATTGCACTCCACGTTCGGCGATCGTTCTCGCGGCTAAGGCTTCTAGCTCCGTACCAATTTCATCAATCACGATCACCTCAGGCATATGGTTCTCCACAGCCTCGATCATTACTTGATGCTGTAGTTCGGGTTTAGCCACCTGCATCCGTCGCGCCCGACCAATCGCAGGATGAGGAACATCACCATCGCCAGCGATCTCATTGGAAGTATCGATAATCACCACACGTTTATGTGTTTCATCCGCCAACACTCTCGCAATCTCCCGTAGTGCCGTGGTTTTACCCATGCCTGGCCTACCCAGCAGCAGGATGGACTTACCCATTTCTACAAGGTCGCGGATCATCTCAATTGTGCCGAAGATGGCGCGGCCAACGCGACAGGTCAAGCCAATAATTACACCCTTACGGTTACGAATCGCACTGATCCGATGCAGGGTACGTTCGATGCCAGCACGATTGTCACCGCTAAACTCGCCGACACGCTGTACGCAAAGGTCTAGCTCTGTTTGGGTAACAGGTGTTTCAGATAAATACCGAGTCTGCTCAAAATATCTCGCCTCTGGTGGTCTACCAAGATCCAGCACAACTTCTACGAGCATATCTAGCTGCCCGTAGGTTTCAATATTTTGTTTAATTTCGGTTGGCAAGATCGCCAGCAATTGGTCTAAATTGTCAGTTACCTGTCTGCGGAAAACGTCGGACATAGGTTAGTAATAAGCGATTGGTTTCAAGTGGGTTTGATTTGAGCCACGAGCGAATGTGCCTGTTTGATGGCTAGAGAGAGTAACTGCGGATGTTCTTCTAAGCGATCGCCTCCTGCTTCTAAAAACTCTGCTACCAACTTGCGCGCATAGCCACCGTAAGCGATACCAGAGGCTTTTATGTCAGATGCCCGTAGTTTAGCAACAGTACTGGCATTTGTGCCACCTGCTAATTGCACAAAGCCCTGAGGCAAATGCATATTCAATACCTTTTGACACAGTTGTAAAGCCGCACGAGTAGTACCATTGCCGATATCGCCACTCATGGGTCTACCATCAGTTTGCCAAATTAGCTGGGGTGGTAATGGCTGCATACAATCTAGTAGATCTAGCAGGTACTCTTTAAGATTGTCACAATCAGGAAAACTAACTGCAACTAACTTGAGCTTACTGATGAGAGGTGCTAAACGCTGCCAGAGATGTCGAAACTCTTCAACTCGCCAGGGTTGCGTGTGAATTTCGATCGCATCGATCGATGTGGATGCAATATCTTCCAGGGCATACGCCTGTTCGCGCGTCTGAATAATCTGCACGGGGCAAAGTGGTAAACAACGCCCGCAGCCATAACAAAGTTCATCCTGCACACCACTGAAATAAGTACTCTCTCCGCTAAACCCCACCACTCCTAGCTTATCAAACGCAATGGCATGGGTGGGGCAGGCATTGACACAGGGGCGATCGCAGTTAGTAGGGCAATGGGCAGCATCAAATTCCGCCTTGCGAAAGTGAGGATCTTCACCATTATTAATACTCACCATCACCCAGGGCGAAGTGATGATTTGGCGCGATCGCTCGTTGCCCAAATTCAGGGCGATCGCAATACCTTCTCTTGCCGCATGAATGACCACAGGATCGGCAGCCATATCAATGCAGTCAACTCCTGCTAGGGTGTAGACCAGCGCTAGATTACGAATAGCAGGCAAATGCTGATAGCTAGCTCCACAAATCAGCTTAAACCACTGGTGAGTTAAGAGCGAGTTTAAAGGTTTAGACAATTTATCCATCACCTAATATTCTAATGTAGCAATCCTATGCGATCGCAAACGCTGGGCACTATAGCTATCGCCAATTAGGTGGTTGACGGGGTGGAGGGGTAGAACCCCTCCGAGGGGGCATTGCCCCCACACCCCCAATTAAAATCTGTCAAAACGATCTAGTCGGTGGCTATAACAGTTGAAGATTGGGTTTAGATTGTATGGACAATTCCGATACCGAGCGCGCTAAAGATCTATATTTCATGAGGTGGTTATGGTAATTGAGTGGTTGAGATTTCAGGTTCCCCCAGAATTGCGCGAGGCATTTATCAAAAAAGATCAAGAGGTTTGGACTGCTAAAGCAGCCCAAATTAAAGGATACCTTGGGAAAGAGGTCTGGATCGACCCCGCTAGCTCTGATGTAGTGCTAGTAATTCGCTGGGAAAGCCTTGAGGCTTGGAATTCAGTCCCAAAACCTGAAATCGCTCGGCTAGACAAATTAATGGGGGACTTAGCATTACCCGTTGCAGAGAGTCGCATGTATCAGGTGCGTAAGTTCTCGCATTAGCTAACCTAACCAGCCAAAAGAAGATTTAGAGGGCTCCTGGCTACGCAGGAACTGTTCGCAGTCGCGGATTGGATAAATCATTTTGTCCCAGCGTGAGTCTGGTAGGGATAGGGGGCGACGTTCGGTCAAGATCCAACGGCTGATTTCATCAACCCGCGCTTGAGACTTGAGTGATGCTTCTACACGAACCAAGCCAAAATGTACGTCCTCATTGCTATTATCTCTGAGACGCAAGTACCAACTACAGACTGGATGCCGACTAGGAGGAGTAAATGTGGAACTGCGATTGCCCTGCTTGAGATTAAGTATTACTTCTTGATCTGGGAACCCGAAATATTGAGTATTATGGCTCTTAATTAATCCAATAATGCGCTTATGGGATGCCGCAGATTTAGATATAGAGATCGAACCATCCATTACCAACCATCCAGGCAAATCCTCATTTATCCATAGTTCTGCTAAATCTGACTCTAGCTTTTCACGACCATCCGAAATTTTGTTTCTAGCTGCTTCGCGTAAAGCAATTGGCTGCTTTTCACTATCGAGATCGTTGTCATCTGCGGCTTCATTTCCCTCCCTAGGGGCAGTATCTACGACTGAGAATCTCGCTTCTAGTTGCGATCGCTCTGCCGAATCGAAATGCCGAAAAGGTAGATAGATATCTTCGCGCACCAAAGATTTCCATGTTGCCATCAAGGTTTCTGGCCGTTGCCTTGCCACCGCTGCCACATAGCCATAATATACAGGCACATAGTCCTGGTAATACATTAACCAACTGCGCTGAATGCCATCAATAAAATAGCGAAACTGATTCTCAGACACATCGCACTCTCCCACAGCTATCGCCCGCATCGGAGTTTCAAGCAGTTTTGCCCTAGACATACGAGCTACAGATTCACCAAAGCCCGCTTGTTCGTCATACTGAGGCGATCGCACCATCTGTCTCGAACCCTTGGGCACATTACTAGTGCGGAAATATTTTTGTAAATTTGGCAGGAGCGATGAAGCCATATTTCATAACGCAATTTAGGTGGGATTAGGCGAAAAAATCGGTGTTGGAATATTTAAAGGATCGAATTTTAGCCCTATAGCGGCAGCGACATCTTGGTCGAACATTTTACGCTTATCTTCAATGTAAGTCAAACCAAAAGGATCTTCATAGCTCCACAATGATTTTCCAATACCATATCGGTCTAAGGAACTAGACACATCGCGGAACCAATTGACTCGGTCTTCTAGTGGCGCGTTGTTACGCAATACGCCAAACTCGTTAGCAGTTACCGGCACGTTATTTGCTGCAGCCCAGTTACCAATCTGATGGAAGATCCAATCTATTTTATTACCATTCCAAATACGATTTCCTTGATAATTGGTAAGCGGATCGGGAGTGTCATTTTTTGCTCTCTGGTTTGCATTCTCCGAAGCTTGGGAGTCTGAGTTATACGAAACTCCTTTTAAAGAAGCAACTTCTGTGTTTAACCAAGATGCTCCCTGATGCGTGAACTCGAATGGAGAATAAAAGTGAAAATTGTAGACGACATTTTTATCTGTGACTGGTTTTGATGTTAGCAAAGTTTTATACCCATCACCAATTGCCTTCGCAATCAGAGTATGCCGTGGGGCATTTTGTCGCATTGCTTCAATTATTTTAGGTTGCAAGACTTCCCACTGTAATATTGAGGTTGAATCCACATGGTTAATATTCTCCCCAGCAAAACTGTAGGGTTCATTAAGTGTTTCGAGGAACACATACTCTGGGTTTGTGCGGCTGAGATGTTTGGCTAATGCACCCCAAAACTCCACAAATTTGCTAGCAAAGACCGTATCGCTTAGCAGACGTTCCTGAAAATTTTGACCTGCTTTTCCCCTAGGATGTATATCGATAATCACAGCTAGGTTCTTGGCCTGCATACGTGCGATCGCCTTATCGATGAAGGGTAGAACCGCAGGGTTTAGCACCCCAGGATTATCTTCCTGAAATAGGAGCGTCGGATTGATTGGCAGTCGAATATGTTTAAATCCAAGATCGTGGATGAATTGCAGATTCTTATTCGAAAGATATCTGTCATAGCGATTGTTGCTATAGAAATGTGAAAACCACTTGCCTACATTAATTCCTTTGCTAAGTTTATCTAAACGTGAGCGGGGAACATTTTGTAAAGGATTGGGTTCTTGAAAATAATTAGTCAGTGTATCAGTTGACATATAAAGGTTAAAAGGCTAAACCAATCCTAAAAATTTGCAGCATAAAATCAGGCGCTTTCCATTTGCGCGGGGATAACCAAATGGAGCAACATCAATAACAGAACCAACTATTATTAAATCTCCTTCAGGTTATTTCCTGATTAAGCTTTCACATATTTACAGCAGTTTTCGATCGAGTCCACCACAAAAAATAGGTCGCAGGGGCGTATCCCCCCGCATGGGTTTTAGTCATTTTATCCTTGGTGTTTTTGATTGCAATTGGCTGTATGTGAAATTTTTCTTGCAAACTCAAAAAATCTTGAGTTTTGGTTCAAATACCAAATCCACTTTGGGTTTAGTACTGCAAGTTTTTGCAGTCCCGATCGCGCAAAAAGGTGCGTTATTGAGAAGTAACGATGAAGTGAGTTGAGCTCAAACAGCGAAGGAATGCTTGTGCGACAATATACACAACAAACTTTAGGTTAAATTTAGGGCAGCGTGATTACACAGCAGATAAATATTAATAGTTCTACTGAAAGACTAATTTGGGAGTGGCAGGGACATAAAATTGCATACACCGTAGCGGGAAGTGGAACTCCTCTACTACTGGTGCATGGTTTTGGGGCTTCAATCGGTCACTGGCGCAAAAATATTCCATCCCTCGAAGCCGGAGGATACAAGGTATTTGCGATCGATCTCCTGGGTTTTGGTAACTCAGATAAGCCCGCGATCGCCTACTCACTTGAACTGTGGCAAACTTTGCTCAAAGACTTTTGGAATGAGCACATTCACGAGCCGACTGTGTTTATTGGCAACTCGATCGGTGCGCTACTTTGCTTGATGATTGTTGCCGAATCTCCTGAAATTTCGCTTGGTGGTATCTTGCTTAACTCTGCGGGCGGATTGAGTCATCGCCCAGATGAGCTAAACCCAGTACTGAGAGTCGTTATGGCAACTTTTAATAAGCTAGTTAGTTCTGAAGTAACTGGTAAATTTCTATTCGATCGCATTCGTCAAAAGCATCGCATCCGCAGCACTCTATATCAGGTTTATTGCGATCGTGACAGCGTTACAGACGAACTAGTTGATATTCTGTACGAGCCAGCTTGTCATCCCAATGCCCAAAAAGTATTTGCCTCAGTTGTTACTGCACCACCAGGACCAAAGCCCGAAGATCTTTTACCGAAAGTCGAGCGTCCTTTGCTCGTAATCTGGGGTGAAGCCGATCCGTGGACACCAATTGGCGGAGCTAAGATCTACAAGCAATATAGCAGCACGAAAAATATCAAGTTTCATGCTATTCCCAATACTGGTCATTGCCCCCACGACGAAAAGCCAGAAATTGTGAACGCACAAATACTGGAATGGTTGGGTGAAATTGGCGATCGTTAATATTGAAACTCCTCCACGACGCCGTTTTACCGTAGTTTTTGACCCGGTTACTACCAGGTGGAGGCAAACCGCTTGGCATACTTAAAGTTTCCAGATACATGTCTGGTATACTGCTGCCGAGACGAAACCGCCTCCTCAAAAACGAACATAGATCAAGAAACTTTTTGGGCAGTCACCAACGTTACAGAGGAGCAATATAAATATACGTGTTTTTGCAAGCGCAATCAATTTATCTAGCGATAGATGCGCATGTTGCATAACGCAGATAGATAGCGATCGCATTTAAATGCGATCGCTAAATCTTATAGCCAGCGCCTAGATCGTATTGACAGATTTTAATTGGGGGTGTGGGGGCAATGCCCCCACAGAGGGGTTCTACCCCTCCACCCCCTTCCAACTTAATTAGCGATCGCTATAACTCATGTTACGTGGGATGATTTCAAGAAAGAGTTATGTGGGGAGTTTGAGGGCTGCACCCTCAATTGGAGCATAGCCCCAACCCCCTTCAAATATAGATCTTCTTTTAGTTCTACGTAAAGTTAGATCTTAAGCAGCTTCGGTAGGGCGACGGACAACATAGTGATGTTCAGGCGCAGGAAATCCAGCTGTACCGAACGCTTCACGAATCACTTGGTTAGTATTAAAGTACACCTGCCAATAGTGAGCGTTGTTGCAGAAAGGACGTACGGCTAGCACTGGCCCTGCCAAGTTAAACTCCAAAATCTCCACAACGGGAGAGGGATCTGCTAACACATTTGGAATAGCAGAAAGGCGCTCTTGCAGGAGGCCGATTGCTTGCTCGTGACTGACTGAGTGATTTAGCTGAGCGACGAGATCGACGCGGCGATATGGGTTCGTGGAAAAGTTCTGGATGTTATCTGAAAAAAGCTTGTTGTTACCAACAATGGTTAAAACATTATCGAGGGTATCGATCTTAGTCACAAAAAGCCCGATTTCTTTCACAGTTCCTGTTATGCCTCCACCAGAAATAAAGTCGCCGACTTTAAACGGGTGCAAAACGATCAGGAATGCTCCGGCCGCAAAGTTAGCGAGTAGCCCGCTCCATGCCGCACCGATTGCAAAGCCAGCGGCGGCGAGTAAAGCTGCAAAAGAAGTAGTCTCAATCCCAAAAAAGCCGAGGATCGAAACGATTAATACGATATTTAGCATTATCGTAACGGTCGATCCAACATAGCTGATGATTGTCGAGTCAACTCCTCGAATTTTCATTCCTCGTGATGCCAGACGAATAGCAAAATTGATCAGCCATCGCCCAACAACCCATAATGCAATCCCTATAAGTATCTTGCCGCCAACAAGTATGCCTAAATCGATTAATTTACCAGTATCCATATTTCCCTCAAACTGAAACTACAAACAAGAGGAATATTCAGTCGATCGCGATGCCTAACATGCCCCAATGAGGTGCAACCTCGCCACCAACTGATACACCATGCCTAAAATAATCTAGCAGATTAATTTGAGCATGTTGTGATTACCAAGATACATGACATGCTAATCTCCAAATTTCTTGACGTTTCTTAACTGCGAATTTGCCAGAAACAAGCCCTATTGACTGAATTCCAAGCAAAAACCAAATTCAGACTACTTCCATTTTGCGGTTGGAAGCATATACCAAGGAAGATGTGGGTATTCGTGGTGTTCCCAATGATAGCCAAAATGATAGCAAGTAATAAATGACCAGAATACTGAGTAGCTGCTGCTTCTAGCTCGGTGACGATCTTCATAGCCCTGAGCTAAGTATCTATGAGGTAAGAAAGTCCCAAAGTAAAATAGCTGTATTGAACTAAACAAGATCGGAAGAATCCAGAATAGGACTAAGTTCTCAACTGCAATGTGGAAACCTAAACTCAAGACCGTAAAAATGCAAATTATTCCAACTAGCAAAACCCGAAGCTGCTTTCCATCTAGATATCCTTCCATAAATTTGAGATACCAGTACGAAGCATTGCGATCGTGTTCGTAATTCTGGTGCTCACAAAAATCAGGATCTTCAGAGCTTGCAGGATTTTTATGGTGGAGGAAGTGTTTTTGAGCTAAGGTCTGGAAGGATAATAGAGCATAGGATGTTGTAGCGATCGCCCCAATCAGATCGTTCAATTTGCGGTTTTGGGGAATCACAGTTCTGTGCATAGCATCGTGAGCAGTGATAAATAAGCCCGTGTGCAGAAAAGTACGGACAAAAACTGCAGCCACTAATCCCAAAGTTGTGATTTTGGATATATCAAGTGAGAGTAACCAAACCAGACTTCCCAGCCATAACAAAAA
>JANMRU010000303.1:0-6400 GCA_031388585.1 Pseudanabaena sp. SOY_30_concoct_251
CATCCGATGATGTATTAAATCTCTATATCAAGTTCCGACAACAAGCAAACATCACCTTGAATAATTCTCCAAAAAATCCAATTTTATTATTTGGTGAAATTCTTCTGGAAATACGAAAAGATCTGGGTCATCAAAATAAACAAATAAATGCAAAATCGATTTTGGGTATTTTTGTAAATGATATTGAAAACCTCTCGGAATAATGTCTTTTGTTAAATCTTAATTTTTATTATTTACCTCTTTAATGAGCAAATATAATGCTGCTAGGAGTAGAATGTAGACAATTATTTAGTTCAGCCTTCTGCATGGGTCTAACTATTCATTGGAGCGGTTGGTCGGTACAGACACGTAAGAAGCTTATTTTACAAGCCACCGCTCAATTCAAGGCCGTTCTACGGCTTCAGATAAGGCTAAGGTCGTGATTTCAGTGTGGCTGGTTCATGGTGCAGGTAGTAGAATGGAGAGGATCTATTCCCCTGATGAATGCCATGTCCTCTCCTGCCATTACCACGATCATTAAAATGGTCGAGTCACTCCCCGATGAACTGCAAGAACAAGTTGTAGAGCATGTTCGAGCCTACCTGGCTGAGTTGGGAGAGGAGAAACGCTGGGAGACCTCATTTAAGCGGACAGAGAATAATCTAGTTGCTGCTGCCCTCAAAGCCAAAGAAGAGATTGCCGCTGGTCTTTCAAGTCCCATGGATTATGAGCAGCTATGAAGTCTGCCACACTACCCTCGTTTTGGGAGAAATATCGCGTACTCAGTCCTGCGGTGAGAGGTGGAGCCAGAAAAGCCTATCGGTTGTGGGCAGAGAATCCGTTTCATCCATCCTTACATTTCAAGTGCATCAACAACAAAGAAGATATTTGGTCAGTCCGGGTAACACGCAGCCATCGCGCACTTGGTGTTATGTCAGGTGACACAGTGACTTGGTTTTGGATTGGCGATCATGATGAGTATGAAGCATTTTACTCGTAGACGATCGCCGTAGAACAACCTCAATGGAGCGGACTTAAATGCTTGATCTACAATGGGCAAAGCGTGACTGAAGAGCCGCTCATCGAGAACGTTCGGTTGCTTAAGTTGTTCGTAGGGAGAGCGGTCAAAAGCGTAAAATTCTAATCGAAGCATTTTCTTGAAGGAGCCAACTGATGAAGACATTCAATATTGAAGATACTGCAATGATTTTGATTGACCATCAGGTTGGGACTAACACTTGGGCAAGCACAACGCCACTTGAGCTGTTACAACGGAATGTGATTATTCTGGCGAAGTTTGCCAAAGGCACTGGAATGCCCACAGTTTTGACTTCGAGTCAAGAAACGAACGTCAATGTCCAAGGATCGTTGATGCCAGAGCTACAAGAGATTTTGCCTGAAGAATTTGCCGCACGAATTAAGCGTCAAGGTGTGGTCAACGCTTGGGATGATGAAAACTTTGCCAATGCCTGCCGTAACACGGGTAAGAAGAACTTTGTGATGGCAGGCGTAACAACTGATGTTTGTATGGTTGCACCTGCGATTAGTGCGCTTGAAGAAGGATTCAATGTGCAAGTTGTCTGTGATGCTTGCGGTTCGACAAATCAGATCGCAGAGGAGATGTCTTGGCGCAGAATGGAACGTGCTGGGGTTGGCTTAACAAGCACCAATGCTATTGTTGCTGAACTCGTCAAGAACTGGGCTTCACCTGCTGGTGCGATCGCCTTTCCTTTATTGACTTAAAAAATGAATCAGCAGAGTCATCCAAACCGCAACCGAACAAGGGTTTGCAGCGGATGACCGAAACACTTTGGTGGTGACTCGAAGATCTTTGCCACCGCTGAAACCCAGGTCGTTAGCTGCCAAAAAAATGCCCGAATCAGCGACCAAAACATTTGTATATTTCGCATATGGCTCAAATATGCTCTCCCGCAGACTCCAAGCGAAAGAGCGAACGCCGTCTGCGGTTGATATTGGTATTGGCTTTGTTCAAGGGCGCAGACTTACATTTGACAAAGTGAGTCGCGACGGCTCCGGAAAGTGTGATATTGAAGTCACGAACAATCCGAAAGATCGAGCTTATGGAGTGCTCTTCAAAATATCTTCCGCAGAAAAATCAAACCTCGACAAAGTTGAGGGGTGCGGAAAGGGATATAACGAAGAAAATGTCCAGGTTGTTACTTCGAGTGGCGCGTGTGTAGCTACTACCTACGTCGCTACTGCGAAGGAACCGGCCCTCCGGCCGTATCATTGGTACAAGGCTCTTGTCGTGGCGGGTGCCGTCGAACATGGATTACCAAACGACTATGTCGAATGGTTACGAACATTTGAATCGCAAGCTGACCCAAATACTAAACGCCGTGCCGAGAATGAAGCGTTGCTATTTAGCAGCTAACAAATCGCTAAACGTTAGCTGGATTAATTGCCAAAATCAGAGCATAGTAGTACTGTTTGACAATAGTAACGTTGCACAGTATTATTGTGATTGTAACCTTCAAGTCTGACGAGACAAAGCTTATCTTTGATGGCTTTACATCTCGCTATTATCCACCTGATATCCAAAGAATCGCTTCACGAAAGCTTCTCCTGCTTGATGCAGCAACATCAGTTAATGACTTGCGCGTTCCCCCTGGAAATCGATTAGAGAAATTGGTTGGTGATCGCAAGGGGCAGCATAGTATCCGCATCAATGATCAGTGGCGAATTTGCTTTGTCTGGACAGATGAGAACAATGCGGATCAAGTTGAAATTGTAGACTATCATTGAGAATAAAGTATGGACAGCAATCATCCGCTAAATATTCATCCTGGCGAAATTCTGCGTCTAGAATTTTTAGAGCCACTGGACATTACCCCCTATCGGTTAAGCAAAGATATTGCTGTAGCTCAAACAAGAATTAGCGAAATTTTATCTGAGAAGCGCAGCATTACAGCAGACACAGCTCTGCGTTTATCAAGATATTTTGGTAATAGTGCTCAGTTCTGGCTGAACTTACAGACACAGTACGATTTACGTCAAGCTCAGGAAGAAAATAAAGAAATTTATAGTCATATTCCTGTGATTCATCTCGCTCATTTAGCCTAGCTGAAACATCCAGCTAACAAGGGCTTGCAGCGGACTGACTCAATACTTTGGTGGTTGCTCAAAGATTTGTATCGCCGCTGAAGCCCAAGCCGTTAGACATCCATTGCTTAATACAAATCTTGCTAATTTTTTACTCTCCTAAGGCTCTGTATGAATTACGATATTTTACTTCAAGGTTTTCATTGGGATTCTCCAGATGTACGGAAAAGTGATGGCACTCCTCGGTGGTATCAAATTATTGAAGAGAACGCCGATAGAATAAAGCGATCGGAATTTACCTTAGTCTGGTTTCCTCCTCCATCTGACTCAGTCAACAAACATGGGTATGAGCCGCGAGAGCTTAATAAGCTTGACTCTGAATATGGAAGCGAAGTCGAACTAAAAGCTGCGATCGCTAAGTTACTTCCAACCAAGGCGATCGCTGATATCGTTATAAATCATCGATCTGGTTCTTCTAACGATTCTGATTTCCAAAACCCGTTCTGGAGACCAGAAGATGCGATCGTATTCGGTGATGAAGGCTCGGGACGTGAGTCGATGAATACGGATACTGGATTGGCTGCGAGTTTCTCGCGGGACCTAGACCATACTAGTAGTGTTGTCTCAAATGGAATTAAAGACTGGATGAACTCCCTAAAGTCAAGGGTTGGATTTGCTGGGTGGAGGTATGACTTTGTTAAGGGTTATGCACCTTGGTCCAACGCACTGTATAACAGATCGACTCAACCTGTATTGAGCGTTGGCGAGTTCTTTGACAGTAACGTTCAGTCTATAATCAACTGGATTGACGGTACAAATCCAAATCCAGCCTTCCGATCGACAGCCTTTGACTTCCCCTTAAGAGATGCTCTTTACCAAGCTATTGTATGGCGAAATTATCATTGGCTTAAATACATTGATAAGGCTCCAGGTGTAATCGGACTCTGGTCTGATAAAGCAGTCACTTTCTTGGAAAACCATGATACTGAAGATGTTCGAAATGGTCAGTATATCTCTTGGTTTCCCAGTGGGGATCAAATGCTTCAAGGGTATGCTTATCTCTTAACTCATCCCGGAATACCTTCTGTATTCTGGCGAGATATTTATGACTCCAACAGGTACTTCGAGGATAGTATCAACGATTTGATCCGAATTCGCAAAGAATACGGCATTCACTCTGAGAGCAAGTTGTATATCGCGGCGGCAGAATATGGCAATGTTTATAGCGCTTATATCCAAGGAGATAAAGGAGAGTTAGCCATGAAGATAGGTCCAGGGTCTTGGCAACCTTGGGGCAGCAAATGGCACAATCCAATACAGCAACTTTTAAGATCTGGCGGAGATTTTGCAGTTTGGGGCGATCGGGGCAGATTTTGGTAGGTGTAATCGCTGAGGTACATCAGTGATGTTAAAGCTGGGAGCCAGACCACATAATATGTCTAACCAACGCTTGGAACGGACTGACATTAAATCTTGCTATCGATGCTGAGAAAATGTGCAGCCGTTTAAGCGAACCGTTAGACCTTAATCTTGATGTGAATCTACAGTTGATATACCCAGTAAATAAGTTCAAATTAGTACGCTTTGGATACATGATTTTTTAGTTTAAATTCTTTTATATGCCAGAACCAGCAACAAGACCATTTTGGAAAAAGCTGAAATCTATAACTACAAATGTTCTTAGTCATCAATTGACTGGCATCGGCGTTGGATTTCTGCTTACAGGTGTGATCGGTACTTTGCTATCAAATTACTACAGCAATAAGCAATTTGAGCGCGAGAAATTCCTTGAAATAACGAATACTCGACGTTCTGCAATCCAAAGCTTTGCTAGCTTAATATATCTTCGTCTTTCAAGAGCTGATATGCTAACTTCCTCGCTAAAACGTTCAGCCCCGCTCGAAGAAGTCAAAGACAGAAAGAAACTATACGATGATGCTTATGTAAGCTGGAATTCTAATTTACAGGCAAATCTATTTCTTATCCGAAGCGTAATAGAAGCTAAAGGTTATTCTGACTTTGAGGGACACGTTGAATTTCGTCTAACGCCAATACTTACAAAAGTTGATGCTTGCTTGACTCAGGCTTATGACCAAAAGCTGAAAAATGTGAATCCTAAAAAAGTATTAGAGAGTTGTAAGCTCAAAGATATTCTTAATCTTTCTCAAGATTGCAGTTATGCCATTACAGATGGATTATTTAAGATTGCAGCACCAATTGAAGCATTTCCCCCAGATAAATTCACTGAAATTCTAGAAACTGAAAATGGAAAGGTAATTAAACAATGTCCTTCCCTAGAAAACCAATGAAAAATAGAGTATTAGAGGTGCCTGAGTCTGGTCTAACCAGTCGTTGGAGCAGAACGAAAGATCACATTGTCTAAGATGTAAATTAGATGTGCGTCCGCCCAACTCCAGTCCGTTAGACTGCTGAAAAATTAATTCTCCAAAATTCAATTTTTTTTAGGATCTTAAAAATGCTAGCTACTGATACATACGAGAGCTTGATAGATAAATTAACAATTGCCTTTAAAGAGAGATACCCAAAGCAATCAAAGTCTCAAGTTTGTGGTTTATTGTTTGCTCGTCCTACTTCTAGTTTTGTCAAAAAGGAAATTCTCCCTAATGTAGAATATTTTGATCGAAACTCAGCTAATCATATTGATTTTTTCTGTATTGGCTATAAATCATTTTTATTTGAAGAGAATTTTCCTCCAAATTGTGAAATTATCTGTCAAAACATGGATTCTAATTGGAGCTTTTCAATCGAGAATTTTTTGATATTCAAAAATGGGATGGAGAGTGATAATCACTGGCATTATAGTGGAGCATGTGATCTATTGCTTCTTAATGCAGTATTTAATTCTCAGGAAGGAACAGCAGAACTAGATTTTGGAACTGTTATACCAATAGATCTAGAGATTGCTATAGAAGAGAAAGCAATAAGAAGTGTAGAACGACTTTTTGAGTCCATTGTGCGTCTTACGAAGTCATTATCTGGTGACAATCCTACAGCAGCTTTGAGTAATAAGTTAGCTGTTGACCTTGGTAAACAAGATGCTGTACGTGTAGTATCGAAACTTTTACCTTATGGAATTGGAGATGTTTTAGGTAAGTATGCACATTTTGCAACCAAGTAAAGTCCAACAAGATGACATACTTCATGCAAAGCCTAACAAGCGCTTGAACACGGAACGGTGGTTAATGCTATCGGTTATAATATGGGCATTATCGCCGTCCGGTTAAGCGCAGGGCGTTAGCTGGTTCCGCAGAGAGTCTTTGCACTGGTACTTTGGGGTTGTCTGTTCGTCCGAAACCGCCCAGAGAATTGTCGGTTGAGGCAGTGGTTTGAGTCTTGG
>JANMRU010000305.1:0-7838 GCA_031388585.1 Pseudanabaena sp. SOY_30_concoct_251
AAAGAAGACACCTTCATTCTCGATTTTGTCAACGATCGCGACGAAATTCGCGCAGCCTTCAAACAGTTTTACGAAGGCGCTGAAATGGGTGAAGAAGCCACCCCGGAACAGCTTTATCAACTTATGACCGACCTTGACCAAGCAGGCATTTATCTCCCCGAAGAAGTCGATCGCTTCTGCATCATCTACTTCAAACCCAAGCAGCGCCAAAGCCTAGCCGATCATCAAGCAATCAATGCCACCCTCGATCCCGCCGTCGCTCGCTTCATCCACTTGCACAGCAAAGCTCCTGACGAAGCAGACCTCTGGCGCAATCAACTTACAGACTTTCGTAACCTCTACACCTTCCTAAGCCAAGTCATTCCTTACCAAGATGCTGACCTAGAAAAACGCTACGTCTTCCTCCGTCACCTCTGCGCTAAACTTCCCCACCGTAACCAACGGCTACAGTACGACTTCGATGGTGAAATTCAGCTTGAATACTACCGTCTCCAAAAAATCAGTGAAGGGGCGATCAACCTCAACCAAGGCTATAGTAATCCTCTCGATGGCCCTAAAGCAGTCGGGAGTGGTCGGGTTAAAGAAAGCGCTGTTACCCTGTCCCAGCTGATTGACATCATCAACGATCGTTTTGGTACCGATTTCAACCAAGCCGATCAACTCTTTTTCGATCAACTCATTGCCACAGCAGTCAACTCTGACGAACTAAAACAAGCTGCCAACGCAAACTCCAAAGACAACTTCGAGCTTTTATTCAAGCAAGTTCTCCAACTCCTGTTTGTGGAAAGAGTTGACCAAAATGAAGCTATCTTTGCACAATACATAAATGACACTGCATTCCAGAATGTTGTGGCTGATTGGTTAAGCACAGAAGTCTATCAACGGTTAAACAGATCGGAAAATCACTAAAGTAGTCCAACATAGCCTGGATTATTTGCTAACCTGTGAAATCCTGACTATAGCTGCACCTCAGAAAACAGATAACCACGTCGGCGGTTCTACTGGTTCGACTAACTGCCATTTGTTTGTCTTATTCACGGGAGTTTTTGCAGACAAATTGCGATCGCGGGAATGATTCCTTCATAACCTATCCTAAAGGTATAGGGGGTAGGTGCGATCGACTACACTAGGAAGCAATCCCAAGAATAAACCCATGGTCGCCAATGCCATTCGCTGGACAACCCGAGATCTCGATGCCATGCCCGATGATGGCGGTTGGAAGCGTTATGAAATTATTGATGGAGAACTATTTGTGACGCGTGCCCCCCACATCCGACACCAGGGCGCAGCCGGCAAACTGCATGTTCGCTTGGAAACCTGGTCAGAGATGACTGGTCTGGGAAGTACCTTCCAGGCTCCTGGTGTGATTTTCAGCCCGACAGATGCCGTGATTCCCGATGTCGCTTGGATTAGTCGAGAACGCCTTGCCAATGGCATTGATGAGTCCGGGCACCTGATTGTTGCGCCTGAGATTGTCATCGAAATCCTTTCCCCTGGAGATCTCAACGAGCAGCGGGATAAGGAAGTAAAGCTCAAACTCTACTCTTTGCATGGAGTTCAGGAATATTGGATCGTCAACTGGCAATTGAAAACCCTGGAAGTATATCGCCACACAGCAGGGCAACTTCGCATGGTTGCTACTCTGCTTGATAGAGATGTGCTTACCTCACCCCTGCTACCAGGATTCAGTACCGAGATCGCTCAGGTATTTCTGTAGGTATTGCAGGTTGGTCTATTCAGGCTGGTTCTGGCGATCGGAACGCAAACTATCATCAAAGGGAGGGAGTTGTTTGGGAGGTGAGGTGTCGTTAGCCAGATTAGACGGACGCCGCGATCTCCTTGGTTTGCTAAAAGCACTCCAGCCTGCTTTGATACCTGCGATCGCACTTCGAGTAGCGATCGATGCTTTCTGAGCCTGAGTCTTAGCTCCCTTTAAGCTTTCATTAACCTGTTTGACAGCCTCACCTGCATTCTTAGCGCCTTGATTCAGCTCATCGCTCAGTTCGCTGATCTCAAGCCCTGTGAGTCGGATTGCTTCAAGCGTAGGCGGGAGTTCCCGCGAGATCGTATCAGCAAGCTTTTGCACGCTGCGTCCTGCTCTAGCTAGTTCCTGAAAAGCTGGTATAGCGCTGACTAGCAGTACTGTCAGACAGATAACCACCAGCAAAAAAGACAATGCTAACCAGAATATCGGTTCTGTCATAGGGAGTCATTCAAAGAGAGTCATTGTCTGGCCGATCGATTTCAGATAATGTCGAAGAGAAATTCAGTTCCTGACGCAGTTTTTGGCTTGCTTCCTGTCCGATTGCGATCGCTTCACGGAGTTTCTCCAAGGCTTCGGACATCGTTTTTTGCGCTGATTCGCTCAGGCGATTGCTTTGAAATTGTACGTTAGCAGTTAATTCTTCGGCAAGCTCTGGTAGAACCTCAGCAGACTTACTCAGCAATTGCTTGGCTTGCTTGCGGGAGCGGGGTGTTACAGACAAACCCAACAATGTACCGACAGCACTACCAACTAAGAAACCGCCCCAAAACTTACCTGCGCCGTTCGACATGCAGATTTCTCCTTTCTAACTTATTGGATTGATCTTTGCGTCTTCGTCTAGGTTTCATATGCATACCCCTTATTAAAGATTGCACTCGACCCAGAGTAAACAAGATCGTTTGAATTCTTTGGATCTGAGGTAATAGCGCCCAATATTTTTCTTTTAGAGCTCCAGAACCTTTCTGTAAAACCAAAATGGCTGGTGGAGATGCGGATAGACCTATCTGGGAAGCCCTAGCCCAACTGTCAATG
Source organism: Pseudanabaena sp. SOY_30_concoct_251 (assembly GCA_031388585.1). Taxonomy (GTDB): domain Bacteria; phylum Cyanobacteriota; class Cyanobacteriia; order Pseudanabaenales; family Pseudanabaenaceae; genus PCC-6802. Next base: position 2,798 of record JANMRU010000305.1, read on the forward strand.
CTCTCGGCAGCTCCCGCTAAAGCAAGCCGCAATTGCCAAATTTGCCAGGCAGACCAAATTAATCCCAGACTCAATATCAAATTTATCGTAACAACAATCCAGATCATTTTTTGTCAGCTACTTATAGGAATACTTAATTCGCAAGATGTAATGAAATTGTTCGATCTGGGTAAATTGACAGCATAGTCTTGATGTGCATAAAACTCTTGAATGACCTTTATAAAGAAGCAGCAGATGCAAAAAACTCTTGCCCTTATCTTGTAGTTTATGCGGAAGATGGGGAGCAAACAGTTCTCCTCACAAATTCTGGATTTTGGACAATTGGCCGAGGGGGGAACAATACAATTGTCCTGGGAGATCTGTGGGTATCTCGACATCATGCCACGATTCAAATTGTTGGCCAGGATATTAGTTACAAAACAGCTAGTCAAGTCAATCAAGCAATTAACACAACAACAGTCGATCGCTTGGTCGAGCAATCAACAACAATTCAAGGAGCCACAATGGGAGAAAATTCCCAGCCTGGATCCGCTCAAACGGCTACTCAATCTCACGCTACTAGGTTCTATCTTGCCGATCTGGTTAGTCGTAATGGCTCATTGGTGAATGGCAATTGCGTAGTAGTTCCCGTGAGGCTCAAAGATGGCGATCGCCTCACAATTGGCAAAACAGAAATGATATTTTACAAACCTCATCAGCTTGCGGAAGCATCTGGTTTGCTCAGCCCTGATTTGCAAGATCCCCCAACTTTGCCAACTCAGCACGCCAACCTGACTCCATCAGAAGAAAAGGTATTTAAGCAGGTGGTGCAAGGCTTGACTAACAAGGACATCGGCGCACATTTACAGATTAGCCCTCGCACGGTGCAAACTCATCTGAGCAGTATTATGGCGAAACTTAATCTGGAAAACCGCTCTCAAATTGTGCGTTATGCATTTCAGCATGGTTTCCACATTCCAGAGCCAGAGAGCCAATAAAACTTTTTTGCAGAATTTTGTTGCGAATTAGAAACTATCGAAAGCGATCGCTCGTCATTTAAATTTCTAGGTTAGTCAGAACTTTAACTCGTTTTGCGAAAAACTTTCGCGAGTTATTGCGTCAATTAGATTATCTTCTGATATGATCCGACGCAGCAAGTTTGACTAATTTTGCAATACAGAGTTTCGTTTAGAGGAACAAGTCCGTGAGAAATTTGTTCAAGTTTATTTGTGGGATTGGACTACTAGGCTGTACCTCACTCATAGTGGCTGCACCGAGTCAAGCGCAGCCTGCCTATGGTAGCTACATCGGTGTTGGTGGTAGCTTTGGTCTTAGCGAGGGTAATACAGCCGCTGGTGAAGGGAGAACAGTGTCTGGGGTAGTTGCCCTGCGATACAAGTTTTTGGAGATGCCACTTTCACTCAGAGGTCAAGTGTTGATCGGTAGTAGCACTGCGGTCGTACCGACAATTTCCTATGACCTTCCGCTCAATTTTGATACTGACCTCTATCTAGGCGTGGGAGCGGCGTTAGCTAACTCTAATTCCGTCACACCAGTTGGCAACAAAAATAGTTTTGTCTTGCAACCTGGAATTGACTACACCGTTCCTAACAGCAATCTGGTGATTTTTGGTAATGCGGTGATTGCGTTTGATGCTTACCGTAGTGGTGGCGGAACTGCCACATCTGTCCAGACAGGCGTTGGTTTCCGCTTCTAGTATCAGTCAACTACAATTGATTCTCCGCTTACTAACCGCAGAGATTGGGCAATATCCTTACATATGCCCGATCTCTGCGGTTTGAATTTTGTAGATCGGGGTACACTTAGCGAAGGAGAAGGCACATCGCCTAATATTGCTCAAGCATTGATTTGGTATAAGAAAATGGAGATCGAAGGGAAGGAATACGAGAACGACATTAATCCGATTACCGCGTATGGCAAACGAGAGGTTTATCGTCTGGTCTGCCTGAAAAAAGTTACGCCCCAACAGGCTACCCCACCCTACACACCAGCAGACTACCAGTACTTATTCGGGCGTGGGTCTAACGAGAAATGCGAGCTTAGTCTAGTTAGAAACTTTTTCAAATATAACGTTCAGAGAATTTAGGCAATATGGACTTGCAAAATTTAGTATCTATCATCGATCGACAGTTAGGTAGCAAGGATCTTGTTGCTGCAGCTAATACTTTAAAGCAATTTCGTGAAACTAACCCCAACGCTCCTGAGGTGCAGATTGCCTCAGCGAATTTTTATAAAGCAACAGGTAAGGCTGAGCAGGCAGAAACAATCTATCGAGATATTTTAAAATCTTCTACTCAGCCTGGGTTGCTAGCCCAGGCTAGAAAGGGATTGCAAGAGATTAACGATGCTAATTTGCGTCAACATAAACAGGGCATTGCCCGCGCGATCGCCCAGGTTGGTGGTGAGGATATGGGTTTCTTAGCAATTCACCCGATCGCTCAGGATCGCAAACTAGAGGCTGCCGAGAAACTGGCTGGTATTTTCCGCATTGATGCCTATACAGCCAAAACCCAGATTCCCAGTCGCAATCTCAAGGTCTTACGCATTGGGCGCTTAGGTGAAATGCAGTTCTATGGCGAAAAACTAATTGCGGCGGAGATGCCTGCCCTGTGGACGAGTTTGAAGGCGATCGCAGCCATAGATGTGCATACAGTATCGTATTTCGAGTTAAACCCTCATACAGGAGAAATTCTTGCCGTATGCACCGATCGCAGTAGTTTGGAGCATAGCGATCGCACTGCAATCCAGAAGATTTCATTTGACTGGAGTGAAGTAAGTCAGCACGTACATGGTCTCCTCCCGACTTTTGGCGAGATTGTAACTGTCGATGCCAAACATCAACTAACTAGGAAAGAAGATGTACTAGATCTAGTGCATATATGCGATCTACATTTACCAAGCAAAAACTGCATACTCAGGTTCCACGACGATCTCTATCAGTTCGATCGAGGTGTTCAGCCGCAAGTTGCTCAGATGCTAGAACATATTGCTCCCAGCGTGCGAGAGCGCTGGTCGAGCTTAATAGCATGGTTGACTAAGTCTATGCCTCAAACCGTGGGCAAAGATGACTTTACTGCCTTTGCTGAAATGTTTTTGGCTTATCCTGACTTTCTGAAAGAACTAGACCATAAAGTCGATTTGTTCCGAACCAAAGAAAGTCTGTGGGATAATTGCTTTCAAATCTACAGCGGCATGATTTTCAACTGTAACCTCTAGCCCTGTAGCATTGGTTTGCCAAAACTATGGTGCAGTTTTTTATTAAGTCCGACAGCGAAATTTCTGCTTCTACTCAGCTCTACGATCAGTTGAGCTTTGCGATCACCACACGCCAGTATCAAACTGGAGATCAATTGCCTAGTACGCGCCAACTAGCTCAATGGACGGGGCTACACCGCAATACGATTAATAAGGTTTACCAACAGCTTAAGCAGTCTGGATTAGTCGAAGCTAGAGGTGGCTCTGGCATTTATGTAAGCGAGCCTAACAGTGATGTCTCTACCGCCGAACTACCTCTAAAACTGCTGCGTGCCTGTCTGGATAAGATGCTTGGAGCTGGTTTTTCGTTGGCACAGTCTAAGGAGTTAATCGTGCAGGAGATAGACTGGCGACTGAGTTCTAATGCTCAATTGCTGGTGGTCTCTGGGCGCGAAGATCCAGGTATTGCCCAGATTATGGCAATGGAGTTAGAGACAGCCTTACCCATACCTGTGCAGATTGTGGCAATTGAGGATCTACCGCAGGTACTGGAACATACTAGCGCGGGCACGGTTGTCACCAATCGTTATTTTCTCGATGTGACGCGAAAAGCGATCGGCGATCATAATATTCGGATCTTTGCGATTGATATATATAGCTACGGCAAAGAAATTCAGCATATTCGCACTTTACCTGCTGGTAGCTATGTGGGACTAGTATCGATCAGTCCAGGTGCGCTTAGGCTCGCCGAGAGCTTAATTAATAGCTTGCGCGGCGACGATATTTTAGTCGTAACTGTATTGCCACAGGATACTTACCGCCTACAAACAATGGCTCGCAGTGCAAATGTTGTGATTACAGGTCATTCTGGTCGTAAGGAATTAGATGAAGCGATCGCCTTGACTAAAAAGGAACGCATTCGACCAGTTGAGGTACTCTACTGCGATAATTACATCGCTAAAGAGTCAATCGAGCTACTTAAGCTAGAATTAGGGCTGACTTAAACTTGTATCCCCCAGCATATCCCTGATAGGTAGTTAAAAAATAATGTCAGATCTGAATATCACTCTACCAAGTATTCGCCGCGTCCACAGCATCATTCGGGAACATCAACAAGTCGAGCTTAAACTGCTCACTGGCGATGTCGTGAAGGGGGAATTGAAATGGATAGACGATCACTGTCTCGGTATGCACACTGTTGAAGGGGGAGATGCACACACAGTTACGATCTGGCGACATGCGATCGCCTTCATCAAAACTAAAGCTTAGTTGCTGAAAATTTTCGCTGAAATTTTTCTAAGGCATTTCTATGGCAGTAATTGCGATCGATTTTGGTACTAGCAATACTGTAGTTTGCACCCAAGATCCAGTTACACAGACCCCAAGAACACTCAAATTTAAAAATTTATCTCGCACCTTTGACATCACCAATGTCAAACCTAATGCCAACATAGCGCAAGTTCATGTCGTGCCCAGTTTGGTATATGTCCAGAGCGATCGAGACTATGTGTTGGGCGAACAGGTGCGATCGCAGAGATTAGGTTTCGCACATCCACAGCGCCTCTTCCAAGCATTTAAGCGCGATTTGACCGCCGACTATAGACCGCCATCACGCCAAATCGATGGAATCGCTTACGATGCCAAGCTCGTAGCCGAAATTTTCCTGAAATCAGTTTGGCAAAATGTCCGAGACCAATTAGGAGGCAAACGCACCTACTGGCACTGTGAAGATAACGAGATCGGGTGCAAGTTCTCCTAATTGGTCTCGGACATTTTGCCAAACTGATTTCAGGAAAATTTCGGCTACGAGCTTGGCATCGTAAGCGATTCCATCGATTTGGCGTGA
>JANMRU010000343.1:0-9626 GCA_031388585.1 Pseudanabaena sp. SOY_30_concoct_251
GATCGCTATCCCCTAGTTCTCAAGCCCAACCCACAGAAAATATTGCCCCTAAAGCTAAGACTATTACTGCTTTGGGGTACTTAGAGCCGCAGGGTAAAGTGATTAAACTTGCTGCGCCTTCATCATCTAGTGGTGGCAATAGTCGCGTAGAAAAGCTTTTGGTAAAACAAGGTGATACGGTCAAAGCTGGGCAAGTGGTGGCGATTTTGGATAGTCGCGATCGCCTTGAAGCTTCATTGGTCGAAGCCAAAGAACAGGTGAAAGTGGCTCTCTCTAATCTAGAAGCAGTGAAGTCAGGAGCAAAGCAAGGAGAGATTAATTCCCAGAAAGCCGCGATCGCACGTATTAATGCCCAAAGCAAAGGCATAATTCAAGCTCAATCAGCGGCGGTATCCAGACTTCAGTTGGAAGTGCAAAATGCTCAAACAGAATCTCAACGCTATGAAATGCTCTATGTCGAGGGTGCAACTAATACTTCTCTTCGCGATAGTAAGCGATTAGCCCTAGCCGTAGCCAAAACGAATTTACAAGAGGCTCAAGCAGTAATTAATCGGATTCAAACTACGCGATCGCCTGAATTAAATGAAGCTCAATCCACTTTAGACCGTATTTCTGAAGTTCGGACTGTGGATGTTTTAGCATCACAAGCACAGGTAGATAGAGCGATCGCTTCTGTGCAGCAAGCAAAGGCGCAACTAGATTTAGCCTATGTGCGCACGCCTCAAGCAGGTGTGGTATTGGAAGTGAATACCCTGGCGGGTGAATTGGTTTCCAATAATGGCATTGTGGAAATCGGCAAAACTAATCAGATGCTGGCGGTTCTAGAAGTGTTTGAAGGCGATATTGTCAAAGTGGAAAAGGGGGGGAAAGTAAAACTCTTTGGTGATAGTCTGCCTAAGTCACTGACAGGTGAAGTGATCGAAATTGGCGAGAGGGTAAAACGTCAGAATGTCGTGAATTCAGATACAAGTGCAAATATTGATGCGCGAATTGTGGAAGTCAGGGTAAGACTCGATCCTGATTCAGCTAGTCAAGTGAAATCATTAACCAATCTCCAAGTAACAGGAGAGATTCAACTATGACTTTAATTTTACCTAAGCAGGAAGAACCCGAAATTCCATCACAAGAAGCACCACAAAGAAGACTTAAACTGGGATTTTGGCAAAGCTTCACCCAACGAACTCTGATCGGCTGGAAGCAACTAACCAAGAACAAAGGAAGATTATTTGTAGCGATCGCAGGAATTGGGTTTGCGGACTTACTCATGTTTGCTCAGATGGGAATCCAAGCTGCACTTTTTGATGGCAATGTCTTACTTCATAAGAGTATCGATGCCGATATTGTGATTCGTAGCGCTCAATATCGAGATTTATCTCTGGCAAACACTTTACCCCGTCGCCGTATTTATCAAATCCAAGATATACCTAATGTTGCCTCTGCGGATGCGCTTTACATTTCCACTGTGGTTTGGAGAAATCCTGAAACACGCCTCAAGACCCAACTCACCTTGGTAGGTCAGAATGTGGAGAGCCCAGCTTTTAACTTTCCTGAAGTAAATAAAAACTTAGATAAGCTGAAGCAGCCAGACACTTTTCTATTTGATCGCAAAGCTAGAGGTAAATATGACAAAGTTGTCGCCGAAGTTGAAGATGGCAAGATAGTTGCTACAGAAATCGAACGTCGTTCTATCAAAGTCGTAGGATTGTTTTCCTTGGGAGCTTCCTTTGCCACAGATGGCACTCTAATTACAAGTCAAGAGAACTTTCTGCGCTTTTTCCCTGAACGCAGTGCAGGGCAAGTCACCCTAGGTTTAGTGAAAGTAAATGAGGGAGCTGATGTTAAGCAAGTCCTATCAGCTATTAAGGCGGTTTTGCCTAAAGATGCGATCGCCTCCACTAAGCAAGAATATATAGATTTTGAATTGGCTTACTGGGGCGAAACAACTCCGATCGGGTTAGTCTTTGGCTTTGGCACAGCAATGGCTTTTGTCGTAGGGATTGTGATTGTGTTTCAGATCCTCTCTACTGATGTCAACGATCATCTCGCGGAATATGCCACATTTAAAGCGATGGGATATGGCGATCGCTTCATAATTTTTATCGTGTTAGAAGAAGCAATGATCCTCGCCATATTAGGATTTGTCCCTGGATTAGGTTTAGCACTAGCCCAGTATGCATTGATCCAGAATGTCGCTGCTCTGCCTATTGCCATGACTTTTGCTCGGTTCTCTTTTGTGTTTTTCCTCACCTTAGTTATGTGCAGCGTATCAGGGTTGATCGCGATCAGAAAAGTTCAATCTGCTGACCCTGCGGATATTTTCTAGACAAATTCGTGATATTCATCAAATCAGCAAATTAGGATAGTTATGCAAGTCAATGAGTCTCTATCTCAAACAATAAAGCCTACTTTAGAAACCTCCCCCAAAGCGATCGCTGTCGAAAATCTAAATCACTTTTTTGGTATAGGTGAACTCCAAAAGCAAGTTCTATTTAACATTAATCTCTCGATTGATCGAGGTGAAATTGTGATCCTTACAGGACCATCAGGATCTGGAAAAACTACCCTGCTATCTCTAATGGGAGGCTTGCGATCGCCTCAATCTGGCAATCTCAAAATCCTAGATACCGAGCTAGTCAGTGCGCCCAAGACCACCGCTTTGCAATCACGTAGATCCTGCGGTTATATATTTCAAGCTCATAATTTACATAGTTCTCTTACTGTCATCGAGAATGCGATGATGGGATTAGAAGTCAAAGGAACCTATTCCCGTCCAGAAAGACGCGATCGCGCTAGAGAAATATTAGGTATTGTCGGTTTAGAGCAACGAATTGACTATTATCCTGAGAGTCTGTCTGGTGGTCAAAAGCAAAGAGTTGCGATCGCCCGTGCTTTGATCGGTCATCCTAAAATCATCCTCGCTGATGAGCCAACAGCCGCCTTGGACAAACAATCTGGTCGAGAAGTCGTAACCTTGATGCAGAAATTAGCAAAAGAACAAGCCTGTACAATTCTGATGGTGACACATGATAACCGTATCTTAGATGTCGCCGATCGGATTGTCTATATGGAAGATGGCAAACTTGTGGCAAAAAATCCTTAAATCCAACGATCTGTTTTCCGAATTTCTAAATTTTAAGAACTAACGATTATGCAATCACACAGAACTCCTCGGATCAAAGCCTCTATTCCCTATCGTTTCAAACTAACAGAACGTGAAGATGACTATTGCTTACATGATTACTGGCTCAATCACTAATTATGTTGTGATTGGCAATATTGTCAGTAAGGTACCATTCACTATTTCATTCTTTCAACCCATTTTTGAGCAAGCCCCCTATCGCAAATTTGCAGGTCGAGCATTTACTGGTGGCGCTTAATGTATCTTAAAATATGTAATGAAGATCTTATGAGAGCCTAACAAACATGGGGAACCCATTAACTCGTGCTTTTTTCATTGGCAGAGCTACCGCTGAGGCTCTAGTCGATCGCTTAGAAGACACTTTGACTGATGCCCTGAGCGCACTAGGCAAATTTGATGCCGAGCAACGAGAAAAGTTACGTGACTTTGCAGATATTGTCAAAGAAAAAGCCGATCGCCAGGAAGCTGCTGTTTATCAAGGCCGTGCGACCTCAACTTCATCTGAACCAGTAGATTTACAGGAAACGATCGACAATTTGCGCGCTGAGGTGGCGCAGCTAAAGGTCGAACTACAGCAACATCGCAATCAAAATCAAAACTAGATGTATTCGGCTCGTTCTTGCTAAAAAGCCCCAAAACTAAGACGTTTACGTTAGAATGTAAAGGTTTGTTAAGATGTCGCATATATTGTGTCAGAACTGTCGTCTGAACCTAGCTATCTTTGGAGCCGAGAAAACTACTCCCAACTAGCCCGTACTGTAGATATTTGGCGCACAGTACTACTATTTCTTTGGTTTAGCTGGCTCGATGGCAAAACATGGAGCTACCCAAACGGCAAAACTGAAACGGCGCAAAAGAAACGCAGGCGCAGTCGTGCGGCCTGGTTGCGAGAATCTTTGCTGCAACTCGGCCCCACTTTTATTAAAGTCGGTCAGTTATTCTCTACGCGAGCTGACTTATTCCCCGCCGAGTATGTGGAGGAGCTTTCTAAGCTACAGGATCGAGTACCAGCATTTAGCTACGAAAAAGCCCGCAAAATTATAGAAGCTGAGTTGGGCAAGTCGATCGCACAAATGTACCGCCACTTTGACCAGATTCCCTTAGCAGCAGCTAGTTTAGGGCAAGTACATAAGGCCCAGTTGCACTCCGGAGAAGAGGTAGTTATAAAAGTGCAGCGGCCAGGCTTGCTGAAGCTATTTGATATCGATCTGACGATTTTGCGACAAATTGCCACCTATTATCAAAACCATCCGCGCTACGGTCGCGGTCGTGATTGGCTCGGCATTTATGGCGAATGCGAGCGCATCCTTTACCAAGAAGCTGACTATCTGAATGAAGGGCGTAATGCGGATATGTTTAGGCGCAACTTTCGCCATGACGATCGCATTGTCGTACCACGAATTTACTGGAGATTTACATCCAAACGGGTTCTAGCGCTGGAATATATGCCAGGCATCAAAGTCAGTAACTACGAAGCCCTTGAAGCTGCTGGCATCGATCGAAAAAAAATCGCTGTTATTGGTGCAGAGTCTTACTTACAGCAACTACTAAACCATGGATTTTTTCATGCTGACCCCCATCCAGGTAACTTAGCCGTGACCAGTTCTGGCGAACTGATTTTCTACGATTTTGGTATGATGGGACAAATTCAGCCCATTACAAAAGATAAATTACTGCGCACGTTTTTTGGCATTGCCAAAAAGGATGCCGATCAGGTTGTTTCGTCACTGGTGGAACTTGGCGCTCTAGAAATATCTGGGGATATTGGCCCTGTGACGCGCTCAGTTCAGTTCATGCTAGATAATTTCATGGGTAAGCCTTTCGAGGCGCAATCAGTCGCTGCTATTAGTGATGACCTCTATGAAATTGCCTACGATCAACCGTTTCGCTTCCCAGCCACATTTACTTTTGTGATGAGGGCATTTTCTACGCTTGAGGGTTTAGGCAAAGGTCTAGATCCTGGGTTTAACTTTATGGAGATAGCAAAACCCTTTGCTACAAGTCTGATGGAAAACGGTAACTCAAACGACCCAGGCAGCCTCTCAGCCAGCTTCTTGGGAGAACTTGGTAGGCAGGCTGCTCAGGTTGGCAACTCAGCCTTTAACTTACCCCGTAAGATCGAAGACACTATAGTTAAATTAGAGCGTGGCGATCTTCGGGTGAGAGTGCGATCGCAGGAGAGCGATCGATTACTGCGGCGCATTAGTAATATCGGGATCGGCGCTATCTATTCCATCCTTTGTGCGGCTGCGATCGTATCAGCAACTATTTTATTAGTTAATAATTGGTACATAATGGCAGCAATTATGCTAACACTGGGTATATTTTTCTTAATTGCGCTGCTAAGACTGCTAACCCGCATAGATCGAGCAGAGCGAATGTCTTAGGTTAAGTCACTAAATTGCCCAATCAGTCCCAGAAGCTATCAAATATGAAACTATCATTTGCAGGAGAATCAGACGTCGGTTGCGTCAGAACGTCCAACCAAGATTCCTATCATATCGATCCAGATGGTCGTTTTTTTGTTGTTGCTGATGGGATGGGAGGACATGCGGGTGGGGAAGAAGCCAGTCGGATCGCCACGGAGTCAATTGGGGCTTACCTCAATTTAGAGTGGGGAAAAAATTTCTCTCCCCAAGAGCTGATGCAACAGGCTGTATCTAAAGCTAATCAAGCGATCATCCACGACCAAAATACTCATCCAGTGCGAGCTGACTCCGGCACTACGATTGTGTTAGTAATGTTTTTTGAAGGCCATCCATGGTACTGCCACATCGGTGATTCGCGGCTATACCGTTTATATAACTCAAAATTGGAGCAGGTCAGCAACGACCACACTTGGATTGCGAGGGCAATCCAAACAGGTGCAGTTGACCCTGAAGAAGCGCGCACTCACCCCTGGCGACATATGCTGCTGCAATGTTTGGGCAGAGAAGAAATTAGAGAAGTTACAATCCAAAAGATAGATTTTCAGCCTGGCGATCGCATGTTGATCTGTAGTGATGGCTTAACAGAAGAACTCACCGACGAGCAAATTGCTAGTCAAATGCAAGAACATCACACCTGTGAAAAGGCGGCTGAGGCACTAGTAAAGGAAGCCAAAGCTCATGGTGGTCGCGACAATATTACTGTAGTTTTAATTGATTGCCAGTGAGCCGCGATCGCATTGCAATCAATGGTAGATCGCGAGAAGTTGAAATGTAAATTGGGAGTTTGGGGGTTCACCCCTTCACCCCCTAAACAAATAAAAACTGATTGCTGTAGATCGCAAATGTAATCCCAATTACCTAAATCAGAAAACCTAAAAGCTAGATTATGCGTAGATTTCGCAAAACTACCTTTGGCATCATACTGATCGCTACTCTGATTGTGGTTTTGACCGTTTCAAAACTTGCCCCCCTAGTTGTGTTTTCAGCTCAAACTAGTTGGCTAGAAGAAGCTTGGGGGCAAGCAGGAGCTGTGGCATATGAAGCCGCAGCAAAAACAATGCTTGTGCGCAACGCGCGCGGCAAGCGGAATTTAGACATCTTTCAGAAGCGCTACCTGAGAGATAACTTTAATGACCAAATTGGTCGAGTTGCTATCGTTTACGATGCCCAACTGATGGATCGATGGGTCATAGGTAGTATGTCAATTCATCTAGGTATGGTGGACTCTACTGCACAAACCTACTGCGATCGCGTTTATATTCGCGCTAGTTACAAGCCAAAAGATATCGAGCAACTGATCGTTCTATCACACGAAATGGTTCATGTGAGGCAGTGCCGACAGTTGGGAGGGATGAAAAAATTTGGCTATATATATTTTAGAGAGTATAAGCGTGCCAATCAAAAATATGAAAAGAACAAATTAGAGAGAGAAGCTTTCATCTTCCAAAAGAAGTTTGCCGCCTCCCTATAGTGGTTGTCACAGCAGAATCCCGATCGTTCGGAGTAAGCAGAGGATTTACAGAATTTGGCAAATGAAATCGGTATTGAAATCCGAGTGGCGCATTATCCTCCCTATACTTCAAAATACAATCCGATGTGCAAGTCTGTCCGCTCAACTCAAGGCCGTTCCCAACGATCGCTATAGTAGGTTGGCCGACTCGTATAACCGTCGAAGTGTAGCCATAATTTTTTTGTCATAGTTGATGTCGGTGGCCCAACGACCCGAGAGTTGACTGACCAGCGGTGCGACACCACGGGTCACAAACCGAAAGCGCGGATCGACGACTGTTTGAAAGAGCGGAGCAGTGCTGGCGTATGCTTTGAGATGTTGAATCTGAGCTCTAACACCTGTACGCTGATCGGAGAAGCTTGGCCCTTGTGCGCCGCTACCAACTGCTCCCAGCCCGGCAAAATTATTTTGTTCCGCTTTGATATCGCCGCCAAATTGCAAGAAGCCAGTCTCAACACACATTTGACAGAAAGCCACATCATAGTTAACTCCCTCAATCGTCGCTTCTTCGCGGTAGATTCGCGCGATGTCTCCGTATAGATCTAGAACCAACTCATTGTTGTGTTTCAAGAACATCAACAGCTGTATTTCCGAAGTATTACCATGTCCCATAATTCGATCGATCTGCCCAGAACAAATCTTGAAAATACTGCGCACATAGACAATTCGAGTTTTGGCATCCCAAGAGACGCTTAGGTTATAGTCGCGCAGCACGATCGCTTGCACAAAAATCACATTTTTATATCTAAGTCTACGAACTGTGGGAACTTGCACCACATCTATGCCAAGGCGATCGACCAAATCGATGGGAATATAGGCATTTCCCAAGACTAAAATCGCTTTCTCTTCATAAAGCTGACCGTTAAGATCGATATTAGCTTCGGGATAACTTGTGCTGCTTGCTGCTGTGGTTGTCACTCCTGGGTTCGTGGAGACTGGTTTCAAATCCAGCGTAATTTCCGTGACTTCTCGCAGCCACGCTTGCAGGCCATCAGCTAAACCGATCGCAAAATCGCGTCGTCGTGTTTGCATTAGGCGCAGATCTTGGGGATTGGTTAAAAACCCTAACTCCACTAACATCGAGGGTGGAACCAGATCCCGACAAAAGCCTAGCCTGCCTACAGCCGCCGCTGTATCTGGCTTAGCACCGCGACTTGGCAGTTCTGGCACCCGCCGAATCAGCGAGTTAATTAACATTTCGGCTTGACGTTTGCGATCGCCATTATTAGCAATATAGTAGGCAGAAGCACCACGGGCATTGGCATTAGTAAAAGCATCCATGTGAATCTCGAGCGCTACATCTTGCCGCGTAGCTCGAGCATTGATCCAAGCAAGCGTGCCAACTAAGCTAAGATCGTCACCAGGAGCCTCAACGGCAATGCCTCTAGATTTGAGCTCTGCCACGATCAGGTCGCGCGTAGCAATCAGCTCTTCGGCTTCGGTTGAGCTAGCAACTATAGCGCCGCGATCGCGCAATCCTCCTTCAAATCCGCCGTGACCTGCTGATATAAAGATCTTGCCCATTTATGCCTACCCCAATAGATGAATATTCAGAAATACTGCTAAGTTCTTATTTATTCTGAATTTACCAGCAATCTTAAACTTTACCTATGCCAGTGCGACTGCAAAAAATATGAAAAAAAGAGTAAACCTGACATTTCCCAAGAGTACGATTCATAACCCGATTGCCTATCGTTTGGCGAGGGACTTTAATGTTGCGGCTAACATTATCCGCGCACAGGTGGCACCAAACCAGGTGGGCAAGATGGTCTTGGAATTACTGGGGGATATCGATCAGATCGAGTCAGCAGTGGAATGGATGCGATCGCAGGATATTGAAGTTTCTTTCAAGGGTCGCGAAATTGCGATCGATGAGAATGTTTGTGTTGACTGCGGCCTTTGTACTGGTGTATGTCCCAGTGGGGCTTTGCAGTTAGAACCTCAAACATTTAAACTAAACTTCCAGCGATCGCTCTGCATTGTCTGCGAACAATGCATTCCCACCTGCCCAGTCGATGCGATCGCGATTAATTTATAGGTTTAATTTACAGCCTGCAAACGGTGGAAAATACTTGTAGGGGTAGCGCCCCCGTACCTACCCCAGATTTTTGGGCAGCCACGGGGGGATTGCCCCTACCAGAATCGCATCGGCTATGTGGATAATGCAATGAATTTGTTACGGTTTGAGACCACATTTTGCTTATTCAGGGCTATTTGGGAATAGTGGGTTCTAGTCCTGACAAATTTTCTGTAACCCTAGAAGACAATGATATTTGCCGCAGTGATTGATGGTGCTCCAGTCAGTATCGCAATTGTCTGAGCAGGGGTAGCTCCAATACCATCAATATCAAACTGTAAAATACCACCACTGTAAATAAATCTTATATTGGCATCCGTTGCAGAAGCTCCAAAAGCTGTGGCAGGAAGAACACCAGCCACTAGTAAACCACCAAATCCCGTCGCAGAGATACGAATAATGTCATCAGCCACCACAAAATCTGTAATCGTGTCACTACCCTCAGTGGGCAGGTTGTAGACAAAAGTATCA
>JANMRU010000349.1:0-2003 GCA_031388585.1 Pseudanabaena sp. SOY_30_concoct_251
TTCTCATATAAGTTCCCAGGTGTAAAAATGCTCGTAAGTGCTTGCAGTTATTCTTGCGATCGCTCTCGCTCTCTCCAATCAAATTTCGTCAGGATTAATACTCAAAGACCTCAAATATTAGGAATGTCATTTTGCAACTGATTATCCACAGGGGTATCGTCTGAGTCTGGTAATTCCTCAGCAGTGGGCAGATGGTAGTTATATGCGAGGTTAACCATAGCTTTCCTGCGTTGATGCAGTTATGCCTCATTATAGGCGACAACGTCCCCCAGACTCGACATCAAGTCGCTGATGCCGTTCACGGACAAGGGTTGGCAAATCCGATCGCCCAGTTAACGCTAGCCGCCAATCTGCTCAAATGCCATACAAAAATCCACTACAGGCCCAACCAGGGGCCATCTGGTTGCGGCATAGATCCAACCTATTCCCAAAGTCTCGTAGATTTGCCGAAAGACCTCAACATTGTTGATAACCGTACCATCAGCGCGAATGGCATGGATGCGACCCATCGCAGCTTCAAAGGCTCTACCACAAAACTGTTCGCAGGTTCTCCACCTCTTGGAAATGCGCATCTCGCGTTATTAATGTCAAGTCATACTGCAACGCCAAAGCTGCAATCCACATGTCATTCTCAGGCAATGGACGGCCTTTAATTCTTAGTCTGTTCTTGAGATCGCCGTATTGACTTGCTGTGTTGGCATCACACTCAACGATCGTGTTGTTTTCAACAAACTCTTCGATCCGTTCTAAATTCTTTTGAGAGCGCCCTGATTTCCTTGCGCCGTAATGCAACTCTCCAAGCGCAATACTTGGGATAAACACTTCATCAGCTTGGGCAAGATTACTGACGATTGATGCTTCACTTGCAAACAAAGCAATGATGATATTGGTGTCCAGCAAATACCT
Organism: Pseudanabaena sp. SOY_30_concoct_251; assembly: GCA_031388585.1. Taxonomy (GTDB): domain Bacteria; phylum Cyanobacteriota; class Cyanobacteriia; order Pseudanabaenales; family Pseudanabaenaceae; genus PCC-6802. The sequence goes on from JANMRU010000349.1 coordinate 907, forward strand.
ACCACTCATTCAGGTCAACCTGTTCGCAGCCCTGCTCAATCGCCTCTTGCATCAATTGCAGGTCGTCGGATGGAATTGCACCTGCAAACCGCAATAGTTCTTGACCGGGAACTCCTTGCACTTTAGAAGTTATCAAAGTACGCGCAAACTTCAGAACCTGCGATTGCAAGGGTTGTGGCATAGCTCTTAATTGCTCAACTACTTGATCGATGACGGATATACTCATTTTGTCCTCCTAGCATCATCTTAACAGTTAATAGCTGACCGCTTCCTTTGCTTCATCATCTCAACCATTTTTGGGCAACAGCGCGAGCTTTAATCGCATCGGCAAAATCAGATCGCAGTGAAATCGCTTTATCAAAAGAACTTATCGCATCTTGATATCTCTTCATTGCGAAAAGTGCTAACCCACGCGCATACCAGGAATCAGCATTAGTAAGATCGATATTCTCTCTAAAGTACTGATTAATTTGAAGTGCTTTATCGTAAGCAACAATGGCTTGCTCGTAACGTTTTAGATTTGCGAGCGTAATCCCTTTGTTATGCCAAATAGGAGAAGAGTTAGGATTTATGCTTATAGCTTTATCGTAGTTTTGCAAAGCTTCTTCGTAACGTTTTAACTCATCAAGCACATATCCACGCCTGTACCAAGCAGGTATATAGTCAGGATTTAGTTGAATTGCCTTGTCCAAGGAAGCGATCGCCTCCTGATAGCGCTTTAATTCTCTTAGCGCAAAACCGCGACTGAACCAAGCCTCTGGATAGTCAGGTTTAAGTTGAATTGCCTTGTCCAAGGAAGCGATCGCCTCCTGATAGCGCTTTAAATCTCCTAGCGTTTGGCCTCGACCGCCCCAAGCCTCTGCATAGTAAGATTTTAGTTGAATTGCCTTGTCAAAGGAAGAGATCGCCTCCTGATAGCGTTTTAAATTTCCTAGCACAAAGCCGCGACCATACCAAGCCACTGGATAGTCAGGTTTAAGTTGAATTGCCATGTCATAGGAAGCGATCGCCTCCTGATAGCGCTTTAAATTTCCTAGCGCAAAACTGCGATTGTACCAAGCCTCGGCAAAGTCAGGTTTAAGTTGAATTAGATAGGA
>JANMRU010000377.1:0-4837 GCA_031388585.1 Pseudanabaena sp. SOY_30_concoct_251
GAGGATTTTTGTACCTTCTGATTCCTCCTGGACTTTTATTGGGAGTACCTGGATCCTTGGGAGGAGTATATATCACTTGTGACTGCGCTTCAAATTGAGTTATGGGAATGGAGAAGAAAATGAGGAAAGATAGAGTAGATAAATAGAAGTACTTCTTCCGCCAAACCATATGCGCACACATCCCCTTTCGTATTACTAAAAACCCGATTCTGAGCAGGCCAATTTAAGGTTAACCATAGCATAAATTGTCCTGAAATCATTGTCCAGTAGAAGTATCTTCAGTTTAATCATACCCACCTTTTTAATATGAGCAAGCAGGTTTCCCAAAAGTTGTGATGTAGACAACTGGTTCATCATGGTGCGTATAGCCCCAGCCAATTGCTGAGAGACTTTTCTAGTTGTTCAATATCGGCAGCAGCTAATTTGCCGATCAGTTTCACAATCAAACTCTCGTGAACGGTATACAAACCTCGCTTAACCGCCGTGGTTACATTCAAACCTGCTACTACCCATTCAGAAAGCACAAACTCTCCCTCCAGCAAATTTGCTGTTTTGCTGGTTAGCGGAGTAATAATGAGATCTTGGGAGCTGTGCTTTGAATTTACAACAACTGCGGGTCTTACCTTGGAACTCGACAGATCTGAAAAAGGATACCGCACTAAAATGATGTCATTTTTGGAGTAGCTGGGCATAGACATCATCCTCTTCGTTATTCCAAACATCATCCAAAGAGACTTGACTTGCGTCAAACCAAAACTTATCCTCTTCATTAGGTAGAATCGTTACTAAAACCCTGGATCCATCAGGAATATCCATCTGTTCTAGTAACTCGATTTTTCCTTGGCGAAAGGTCGCCCAAACTGTTTTTGGCATATAAAACTAACCCCAGTTATTCTAGTATTATATCTCAATGCATCTAAGAATGTGTGTCAGGATTACTTCTAATATGAGTAAGCAGGTCGCCCCAAAGTTGTGATGTAGACTACCGCTTCATCCACGGGAATGCCCAGTACTTCATTTACCTGATCGTCAAAGAATCCACCAATACCGCTCGCACCAATTCCTAAGTGAATCGCTGCTAGGTTCAGTTTTTGTCCCAGGTGTCCCGCATCCATATGTAAATAGCGATAGGCGCGATCGCCGTATTTGGCAACCGCTTTACTGAGATCGGTAGTATGGAATAAGACTACAGCAGCATCACGTCCCAGATCTTGACCTAGACAGAGATAATGCAGTTCCTGTCTAAACTTCTTAAAACGGATCTGGCGCAATTCCTGAGCTTTAGGGGCATAATAATAACAGCCTTCTTCAAGACCAGACACCCCTGAAACAGCCAGAAAAGTCTCGATCAGGTCGAGGTCAAAATAATCGGGATTGGGAAATAGATGTTGCTCGCCGTAGTGATGCGGCTGATAGGTAAAATCCAGAAGTGCATTCAGCTCGCTTAATTCCAGGTCGCCACCACTATAGGCGCGGGTAGAGCGCCGCCGCAGAATCGTATTTTCCAACCCTTCCAGATTCTCATGCCAGTCAATTGGCGATGTCACCGTGGAGATTTTTGTACAGAATGGAAAATTATACTTGTCCGCCTCAATATCCTCGGTTGGCAACGGTTCGGGCAAATCGGCAACTGACTGTAACTCAATCTCAGTAGCATCGATCTGAGTGGCCAAATGCAAGTACTCCAACAAATCACCATCTGGAATGTAAGGGTATTCTGTAATTGTCTGTGAAGATATCGCGGTGGGCACAGTCGGAATTTCGCCTTCGTCTTCAACTACATCTAATAGTGGCACGATCGCGATCGCCCCTTCCTGGGAGACATCGAGATAGAGTAATTGATTGATCGCCTCATCGTCAAACCCTCCTACTAGGTATGGACGGTAGCCATTGAGCGCACTGGCTAGCTCGATGTTAGCGAGTAGGTGCCCTGCATCCAAAAAAATACGTCGATAGGCGCGATCTTGGTAGCGCCACGCAGAACGATAAAATATGGCTGTGGTAGCGATCGCCAGGCGGGTTTGCTCAATAATAGGATTACCCAAACATCCAGCCAATAATGCCTCCCAAACACCATTATCCTCCCAAAAATGGATGAGGGAGTGAGATTGTGGTTGATAGTTGTAAAGACCTGTAGGTAGAATCGGAGTACCACCTGAGATCAGGTAAACTTCGGCGGGATAAAGCCCCCCTGCGGATGGTGCGGCCCGCAGATAAATTGATTCCCCTGTCATAGTAGGGACTCTAGCCGTTAGACCATAGCTGCAAAATAGTAAATGCGATAGTCTTTGCCACCCACTTGCGAGTAACCCATCCTGCTCGACCTGTATTTCCTCATTGAGGTAAATTTTCAGATCGTAGACTTTGCCCAGTTTATATTCTTTATATGGTAACGGCTGAGTATTCCAATCCAAGCCACGATTGTTGGCAGCTAAGGTTTCAGGAGCATACTTAGTGCGCTCATGGTAGTGCTGGGAGATCGATGCATTTATTAGATTTGACATGGTCAGAGAGAATAGCTGGCGACTTTAATCGCCCAGCACTAAGTTCATTCTTGTAGTTATTTTAGTCCTAAAGGAGGCGATCGCGCGATCGCAATCATCCATAGCTTGTGTATTTACACCTAAAGTGTGAATACACAAGCTATGGGCTACTATGCGTAAATTTAATTCTTGATATACTTCCATCATTTGTGAGACTCAACTCAGCTTTGCACAGAGAGGCTAGGGCTGACCCACCTGCATCGTAGGGACATCCCCGATACACAATTTTTTCCGCTTGAGTTGTCAATTTTGACAGCTCAATCTCATCCCCATCATTCAGAATCTGAGCATAAATTAAAGCTTGTTGCTTAGAAACTGGCTGATTTAGAATCAATGTATGCGTTATGGACTCAGTTCCAACTCGTGTAGTAGTCAAGACTGTATCCCTAAAAGTATAGGTAGGAGAGGAGCACGGTGATGTCACATCATAGAATCCACATTCTTTGTTGAGTTGGCGAACTTGTTTAAAAAGCTGTTGACTCAAATTTTGTTGTCTGAAGCGATCGTCATCAGGAGGAGATGAAGCTTCTAATAGCTCTGACTCGCATGGTTTACCCTCAACTTTACAGCCTTGAGCTACTTGTCCATCCGTCTTCAGGCTATAGATTTTACCGTCTTTTAGTAGCAATCCACTTCCATTATTAAAAATGATTGGATTCGAAAATTTGCCGCTATATTCAACAGAGCTACTGACAGTACCATGAAGTTTAACAGTAGTATTTCCATTTGCATCAATAGTAATTGATTTACCCGTTCCATTCCCCCCTAGGAAATTGAAAAATTTGGTTCCTACAAATGGTGGATTCTCTTTATTTACAGAAGGAGTCGAGCTTTGTTGAGTAGTGTTCGCTTTTCCCTCAATGAACCAGTTTCTGACAACAGGCTCTTTAGTCTCAGATTCTGCATTAGTAGCGACAACAACAAGCCGTTCTCCTTTTTGATTGGTAAACTCATATCGGCAAAGTCCCAATCCTGACCCCGAACAATCCTTAACCTCTTTGTATCCCAAGTCAAATACTTCTTTCAAAGCAAGGTTTTGCAGGTTAGGGAATTCACTAGCAGAGGCAGGCAAGTCTGGTTGCCAACCTTGCTGCTGCAAAATTTTCCGCGCTTCTTTATATTGCATCCCTTTTTGCAAAGCCACCACCTTAGACGCATTAGCCGAATTTCCAATATTTACTTGCGGATCTCGACTTGGTGCATTGGTGTTGGGGATGTTTTCACTTTGAGTTACTTGCTGTGTAGCATTGAGCGAAATGCTTGAACAGCCAGGTGTAATTAGCCCAACTAAACCAGCTAGTATCCCCATTTTAACGATAAGGCTAAGAGATCCCCAGGTTTTCTGCATCATATACTCCAACGTCATAAGTTCTTTTTCGCTCGCCACCGCCAATTATGCATTATCAAAGCGTATAACGAAGGTCAAGAAGCAACTTTAACTTTTGAAGGTGGCACAAATACTGCGGCATTCCTGACAAATATCACTAATGTGCTTGAACCATTGTTATGGGTTGGGGTAATTGTCTTAATGGATAACCTGAATGTCCATCTCAACGAGCAAGTACGCACAGCGATTGAGGCAGCAGGAGCAAGATTTGTGTTTTCCTACCCAAATATTCGCCTAACTTATCTCCGATTGACCTGTTGCAAATATTAAGCGTTTTTGTGATGCTTAGGAATTGAATGGTAAGGTAAATAAAAAGTAATGAGGGCTCCATTGATGACTCTTTTTTTTGAAGAATTAACGAATAGCGCATTTGGCTCAGCAAATTCTACAGTTAAAGATGCCCCCCTTACTTCCGAAGAACTTCGTAACATGCATGCTTTTTGGCGTGCTGCTAACTACTTAGCAGTTGGAATGATTTATTTGCGTCAAAATCCTCTCCTCAGAGAACCCTTAGCACTGCAACATATCAAACACCGTCTACTAGGTCATTGGGGCTCCAGCCCTGGACTTAGTTTTCTTTACACACATTTGAATCGCATAATTAAAAAATTCGATCAAAATATGTTGTTCGTTGTAGGAGCAGGGCATGGGGCACCAGGTTTCTTGGGACCATGCTACTTAGAGGGTACTTACAGCGAATATTTTCCCAATTGCAGTCAAGACTTAGAAGGAATGCAAGCTTTCTTCAAGCAATTTTCTTTCCCTGGTGGTATTGGTAGTCACTGTACTCCCGAAACTCCTGGTTCAATTCATGAAGGAGGAGAATTGGGATATTGTCTTTCCCATGCTTTTGGAGCAGCTTTCGATAACCCCGATTTGATTGTTGTGGCGATGCCAGGGGATGGGG
>JANMRU010000212.1:0-2110 GCA_031388585.1 Pseudanabaena sp. SOY_30_concoct_251
GCCCTTGCTGAGCAATTTTTGTTAAATCTTCGCGCTGGGTAAATGCCAAAGTCTGGGCATCACCATGACGGGAGAGAATGAGGGGGAAACCCGCTGCTTGAGACACATTACTGCGTAACTTTGCAAGCTCGTGGCGCAAAGGCTGCGATCCATCGGTGATATTCGATCTGGCAATTTCCCATGCGCTCTGCAGTTGTAAATATTGCTCAGCGCGATCGACCAGTGCAATCATCCTTTCGTAGGAAATCGCGGCGGTTTCCCCAAAGGAAAAGATGCCGTGGTTCATCAGTACCATACCAATAGTGCGATCGCTCGATTCCGCAGCAAATTTTTCGGCGCAGACTCTCGCTAGGTCAAATCCAGGCATCACGTAGGGAATAACCACGACATCATCACCGTAGATTTCTCGAATGCGTCGCGGTCCGTCGGCGGTGTTAGTCACGGCAATCACGGCATCAGCATGAGTATGATCGACATATTTATAAGGCAAAATCGCGTGCAAGATCGTCTCAACCGATGGCGCTGGGGCGCTGGCGCGGGTCATTTGCGTTTTTAGCTCATTCACCATCTGAGAGTCTGATAGTGCAGGTAATTGAGCTAGTTTGAGTAGATGGGGCATTCGTACTGGGGCAAATCCGGCCTCAGCGATCGTCTCTAAATCCCATCCACTACCCTTGACATAGAGGATATCTTCTGACTCTCCAACCAGATTTTTCTCACGGATTTTGACTGAGGTATTCCCACCACCATGCAACACCAGCGAAGGATCGCGCCCCAATAGCCTTGAGGTATAAACCCGCAGCGCTAAATCGCCTTGATACTGTTCCGCAGAGCGATCGTTCCACAAACTTTTCAAATCTATGTTTACCTACTAGACTATATATGCACGCTCAAGATTTTACATGATTACCCTATGCTCAAAATTCAGGGTGACTAGCTAGCAAGACTAAGCTTGTGTGCGCATATTCCTGGACTAAGGTTGGATGTTATTATCAGTACCAATTCCTATCGGTGCTAGTTTACATCTTACCTAATAATTTCTAGTTAAGCCCAGCCAATAAACTTGCGGCTATAAAGCTATTTCTATAGATCGCTTACTTGAGACACAAGCAAACTATGCAGCAAAAGCATCAATCTTCGCGTGGGTTGCCATTGCGGTTAATTCTCATTGCCCCATTCGTAATCCAGATTGTTTCTGCAATTGGGATTACGGGATGGCTTTCTTACCAGAATGGGCAGCGAACAGTTAGTGAATTAGCGTCGGGAGTACTTGTGCAAGCCAAGTATCGCGTTAAGGAGCGACTTGATCGCCTCCTCAATCAGGCGCAAGTAATTGTGCAGGACAATACATTTGCCTATCAACAAGGCAAGATCTCTCTAAACCGAGTAGGAGAATTACAGGGATATTTCTGGCAGCAAATTCTGCGGCATCTCCCCTCTCCCCAGTCTATTTACGTTGGTGATACCCAAGGACAATATCTATTAGTGAATTCGGGTAACCAACTTGAGTTAGTTACTCGCGATCAAAATCAACGGCGAACAATTTTTAAGCTAGATAAAGAGGGAAATCGTCAACAGTCGATCGAGATCGATCAGTTTGACCCTCGTGCTCGTCCTTGGTATCTACAAGCTAAACAGCAGAGCGCTCCAATTTGGACTGGAACATACTGGTTTGCCAGCGGTGGATATGGCATTACCACAGCATAGGCTATTCGCGATCGCAACGGACAACTATTAGGAGTGGCAGCAGTCGATTTGGGACTAGGAGAGATAGATACATACCTGCGAACCATTAAAATCAGTCGGGCAAGCGGCATCTTCATCATTGAGCGATCGGGACGGTTGATCTCAACAGCCTCCTATGAATCCGAGGCAAATTCTATCAATGCAAAAAAAAATATTACAAAGCGCCAATTCAAGAATGAAGTGCAACAGGTTCTGACGATGAGGAGAAGAATACTTCATAAGAAGTGCGATAGTCAAGAGATTTTCTTGGTCTATGATTAATCAAGTTAACTGCTTTTTGGAAATCCACTTTCTTCACGATTTTGAAGTTTGTGCTTTTAGGAAAGAATTGTCTGATTAGTCCATTTGTATGCTCATTTAACCC
>JANMRU010000441.1:0-14111 GCA_031388585.1 Pseudanabaena sp. SOY_30_concoct_251
GATCGCGGGGTAATCGCGCACATTGGGCACAAACTGGGCGGGACAATCATGCTCGTGCAAAAGTGCTACGGCTCTAGATGGTTGCGCCGATACGATCGAAATTTGATAGTGTAAATCGCGATATTCGCGCAGCGTCTTCGACAGATTCGCAAATTGATGCGGTATAGCTGGAATAGGCCGACAGGCGAGATTAATGGGAATTAGATGGTTTGGTAAATGCTGATAGCTGAGTTTGTCTTCGGCTAATTCAGTGAGATAGAGACGTTCAAACCTGGATTCTATTTCAGCGAGACATGCTGTGAAGGGACGATGCAGTGAGTTGGTATTCGATAAGCGCTCAAATGCTTGGGTGGCAGACTCATGCCAGCGATCGCTATGGGCTTGGCACTGCGCTAATTCATCAATCGCTACCAGACAATTATCAGGCAGAAAATCCAATAAAGAAGCACTAGAAGCAGGATGGATCGCCCTTGGTTTTTGCTTTTTATCTGGCTTGCCATCTAGATTCTCATCCTCAGGATCGCCTGAATCATCTAGATCTTGGGGCCCCAAGATCGCCGTAAAACTCGTAGGAGTAAGCGTTATCGTGGCGATCGGATCGAGAGTCCGTTGCGAAGCGGGGTCAAATTCGCGAATTTTCTCGATTTGATCGCCAAACCAGTCCAGGCGCACGGGTAACTCACTGGAGACAGGGAAGACATCCACAATGTCACCGCGTCGGCTCCATTGCCCTTCGGTTTCAACTAAAGATGTGCGTTCATAGCCCAGGTGCGTTAAGCGATCGGCTAAAAACTCTAGGCTTAACTCCATCCCTACACTTAATTGCAGGCAATAGGCTTGAAATTGTTCTAGGGTTGGTAAATGCGGTTGCAAGGCGCGATCGGTAGCCACAATCGCCAAGCGTTTCTCGTTATTCGGTTTAATACCAACTGCTTTACCATTCTCTTGGGAATAATTTTGCGGGGTAACTTCCTCGGGGTTGCTGTCTGTGGTATTGCCAACTAAATCTGAGAGGAGCTGCATCTGTGCCCAAATAACCTCAGACTCAGGCGCATAGGTTTCGTAGGGAAGCGCGTCAGAGGTGGGGTAGAAATGCACGGTTTGCCAGCCCATTGTCTCTAACTGCACCGCCCAGCGTCCAGCTTCCTCGATTGTGGCCGTTACCACCAACAAAGGACGGTTTTGCTTTTGCGCTATGCACGAACTGATGATGCCTTTGCCCAAGCGTGAAATACCACTGAGGGCAAGGCACTGTGATTTTTGTAGCTTGGTTTCTAATTCGCTCGTGAGTTGCGATCGCGTCAGCGCCCGAATAACAGAAGAAAATGCCATAATTTTGACAATGGTAACCCGACCGCTTAAGGTCTTAAGTGGCTGAATGAGTGATTGAGTTATGCTAATTGTATCAAAGTGTAAATAGCGACTTATGCAGTCCTAACGTTTGGGTGAAAGTTTATGACCCTGCAACTACTTGATAAAACGACTCTAGAAACAATTCCAGGCACCTGCCTAACTTTACATGGCGTAAGTTGGGAGCAGTTCGAGGCAATTGAAGCTGTTCTTGCCGACTTTACTGAAATACGCTTAACATATCTGGACGGAATCCTCGATATTATGTCGCCACTCACTGATGAACATGAAGATTCTAAATGCACGATTAACTTACTACTAGAGGCATATTTACGCTCTATTAATATGCGATTCTATGCACGTGGTAGCCGTACTTTGGGTAGCAAAGAATTAAAAGCTCAGGGAGAACCTGACGATTCCTATAATCTGGAGATTAAAAAGGATATTCCAGATTTGATCCTTGAGGTTATAGTCACCAGTGGTGGAGTAAGTAAGCTGGAGATATATAGACGGATAGGGGTTCCTGAGGTGTGGTTTTGGCGAAAAGGGCAGCTCTATCTCTATCATTTAAGATCTGATGGATATGAAGCAATCTCCCAAAGCGAACTATTGCCAGAACTAGAAATCCCCTTACTAGTATGCCATGCCAACATGGAAGACCAATACGATGCTGTCCAAGCATTCACAAAAGTGATCGCTAAAAGCTAATTCTCATTCCAAAACATAATGTACCCCAAATGTTCACAGGCTTAATCCAATCCCTAGGACAAATCGAACATTGCGATCGCCGTCAGATCGCGATTCGCTGCCCAGACTTGAGAGATAAACTAGTACTTGGAGATAGCGTTGCTGTCAATGGTGTGTGCCTCACCGTCGCCAAAATTCAGACATCAGGATTTGTCGCTGATGTATCGCCAGAGACGCTCAATCGTTCCAATTTGGGTGAGAAAGATTCTACACCTGTGAATCTTGAATTAGCTTTGGCCGTTGGCGATCGCCTGGGCGGACATTTCGTAACGGGACATATTGATGGAATTGGCACTCTGCGCGAAACCAAGATGCAGGGCGGGGCTTGGGAGATTGACTTTGAAGCGATCGCTGCTGTCGGTCGCTATATTGTCCTTAAAGGTAGCGTTACCGTGAATGGTGTTAGCTTAACAGTGGCAGATTGTAATGAGGATGGAACCAACTTTAGTGTTGCGGTCATTCCTCACACCTTTGGAAACACAAACCTGTCGCACCTCAAATCGGGTAGTAAGGTCAACCTGGAATCAGATGTATTGGGTAAGTATGTAGAAAAGTTCTTGCGTTTAGATCGACAAGCATCTCATCAATCAAACCTTTCTCCCCAAGAAAGGGAGATAACAGTTGATTTTTTAGCCGAACACGGCTGGGCATAAAAACTAGAACTGAGCATTTCAAAATACTCTATAGTTGGGAGTAGTCAAGATTTACGCACCATGAAAGATAAAACCCAAATTTCAAAGGGTTTGGGGCAACGCCCCGATTGAGGGCAACGCCCTCAATCTCCCTCCTGTAGTTTTTGTAGATTTGACTGCGTCCTAAGTAGACCAAAAGGCGTAAGCGCGAACACCATGATCGACACAACACTTGCAGGACACTATCGGGTTGTTAGGCCTTTGGGCGGTGGTAGCTTTGGTCAAACTTTTTTAGCTAGGGACGAACATTTACCAGGTAATCCTCTGTTCGTAATCAAGCAATTGAAGCCCAAAGCAGATGATGCCGAAACTCTAGAGATTGCGAAGCGCCTATTTAACCGCGAAGCTGAAACGCTGTACAAACTAGGCAATCACGATCGCATTCCTCGTCTCATGGCTCATTTCGAGCAAGATGGAGAATTTTATTTGGTACAGGAGTATATTGAGGGGCGATCGCTAGATACAGAAATTACGCCAGGGAAGCAATGGAACGAAGCTGATGTCGTAGTACTTTTACGCGACACTTTAGAGGTCTTGGCGTTTATACACCAGCAGAACGTCATTCATCGCGATATTAAGCCCGCTAATCTGATCGAACGCGCGAGGGATAACAAGATCGTGCTGATTGATTTTGGTGCGGTAAAAGAAATTAGCAACCAGACAGCAGGCAAATCAAGTCAGAGAAGCGACGAGACAGTTGCGATCGGGACTTTAGACTATATGCCGAACGAGCAAATTGCTGGGCACCCGCAGTTTGCCAGCGATATCTATGCGGTGGGAATGATGTGCCTGCAAGCTCTAACTGGCCTCATTCCCAAGGATTTACCTAGAGATGCTCGTACCAATGAGTATAGTTGTGCTTTATGCGGCGATCGCGCCAAAGTTAATATTAGTCGTGGCTTAGCGATAATTTTAGATAACATGGTGCGCTATGACTATCGGCAGCGCTATCAGAATGCTACAGAGGCATTACAAGCACTGGAAGAGATCGATAATATTAATGAGCAGACGGTTGTTTCATCCACAACGACTTCTGTAAAATCAGAGGATAAAACTAATAAACCCTTGACTTTAGATGAACCTGACGGACAGGTTGGGCTTAATTCTCCATTTTATATGGAGCGATCGCCAATCGAGTCGGATTGCTTCGAGGCAGTAATGGGGGCAGGAGCGCTAATTCGCGTTAAAGCCCCGCGTCAGATGGGTAAATCATCGCTACTGTCACGCATTCTTTTTCATGCCCAGCAACAGGGCTATAAGTCTGTACACCTTTATTTTCAACAAGCTGATGGTGAAGTATTTTCAAACTTAGATCGTTTTTTGCAGTGGTTTTGTGCCAGCATTGCCTCAGAATTGGAGCTCGAAAACAAACTCGATGAATACTGGACAGGGGTTTTGGGCAGCAAAAACAAGTGTAGCAAGTATTTCCAAAGATATCTGCTAGCAGAAGTTACTGTTCCATTGGTATTAGGTCTTGACGAAGTAGATTTAATGTTTCAATATCCTGAAATTGCCACTGACTTTTTTGGTTTGCTGCGAGCTTGGCACGAAAAGTCAAAGAATGAAGAGATTTGGAAGAGATTGAGATTAGTAATCGTGCATTCCAAGGAAGTTTATATTCCACTCAATATTAATCAATCTCCGTTTAATGTAGGATTACCAATAGAGTTGCCTGAGTTGACCCAAACACAGGTAGAGGATTTGGCAAAACGGCACGAGCTAATCTGGACTCAGGAGCAGGTGAAACAACTGATGACACTGGTGGGAGGGCATCCCTATTTAGTCAGACAGGCATTATATCAGATTGCCAGAGGCAGAATCGCTCTAGAGCAGTTACTACAAATAGCACAAACAAAAGTGGGAATCTATGGCGATCATTTGCGCCGCCATCTAGCTAACCTGGAAGAGGATCGTGAGTTAGTAAATATCTACAAGAAAATTGTGGTTGCAGACTTACCGATGCGAATTGAAACTGCGCTGGCATTTAGATTGCACAGCATGGGCTTAGTAAAATTTCAGGGAAATGAGGTAATCCCAACGTGCAATTTGTACCGACAGTATTTTAGAGAATGGTTAGGATAGAGAAGTCTAATAATTAGAGATTTTGCAGGAGACAGACTTAACATGGTGCAAACAATCCCAGCAACAGATATCGATTTAGTCCAACTTAAAAATATATTTGGTTTGGAACGCCTCTACGATCCGCAGTTCTTTAGGGAATGGCAGGAAAGCTTACCTGAACTTAGCGATATTGAAAAGCAGACTTTGGATGGAGTTAGAGCAGATTATCTGCATTTATCTGCCTATGAGGTATTAGAACCTGTTGTAAAAATGGTGGTATTGTCACCGCTATTAAAATTAGCAGGTTTTTATCGGCCTCCTTTCTACATGGCCTCAGAGAAAGTAATAGAGATTTCCTCCCAAGATGGGGAAATGCTCGTTTCAGGGCGTATCGATATTTTGATTTTTAAGCCTGAATTTTGGATCGTTGCGATCGAGGCGAAAAGAGCTAGATATTCAGTCGTTGCAGGGATACCGCAGTTACTAGCTTATATGCTAGCAAGCCCTAATTCTAGTAAACCTGTATATGGGCTTGTGGCAACTGGGCAAGAATTCTTGTTTCTAAAACTGCTCAGAGGAAATAACCCCAGATACACACAATCACATCTTTTCTCGATCGATCGCAATGATGACTTATATATTGTCGCCAGAATTTTAAAACACCTTGCTCGACTGGCGGAGGATTAGTTAGAGAGTAGTCCAGTACCTTTTCTCGCTTTCAGTTCTGATTCAATCCATACCCGATCGAAGACGGTCTGATAAATGCGGTTAGCGACGCGCAATTTACCCTCTGTTTTTACCACTAACCCCGACAGACACAATTCTATTTGATCGAGACTATCATTTACAGGGATTTTGTCCTCCCGTAAAATTTGTTGATATCGTTCCAGCAATTGAACAGGACTTGTGCTACTACGAAGGATGCGATCGCGTACAGTACGTAAATGCTCTGGCTGATCTTGAGCTTCCCAATTATGAGTGATATGTAATTTTACTAATTCCTCTACCCATATAGCTGCATTAGAAGGATGGTCATATCGGCGATCGTTAACCACAAGTTGACATAGTTTTTGTGTCAAGAATGGTTGCCCACCAGTCCAAGCTAAAATCTCTTCAAGAATACTAAATACATCTTGGGAATTGCCAAGTTTATCAAACAATCCCTGAGCTAGAGGGTACGTTTCTGATAATTCAAATCCTTTTAGTTCTATGGCTCGGCCAATATTAAATGGAGTAAAGTGATTTCTGTCTTGAACTAAATCGTAGGGAGTTGCTACACCTAAAAAAGCAAATGTAAGGCGCTGATATCCCAAGCGATCGGCACGATTGTTATAGCAGTTGCGCACTGCAGCAAAGAAATCATCGACATTGAACCCAAGACTGAGTATGCTATCGATTTCATCGATAAAAATTACGATATTGGCACTAATCAGTTTGAACAATACCGATTCCAAAAACTTAGTCAGTCGGTGTACGGGAGAAAGCAAATGATTCTCAAACCACCACTCGTCTAGATCGAACTGCGAGTATAAATCCAAGCTACTGACAATCCCATCGATTACCCCCGCGTACCATTGTTCGGGTGTCACCTCAGAACTGCCGATCGCGGTAATGTCAATCGAAGCACAAACTATGCCTTCAGACCGCAAGCGTTTCATCGTGCGTACGCGCAAGCTCGATTTACCCATCTGCCGAGAATTAAGAACGTAGCAAAATTCACCAGCTTTGAGGTTGTCGTATAAGTCGCGATCGGCCTGACGCTCCACATAGGTAAGGGCATCAACGGGTAGACTACCGCCCACTTGATATGGAGAGGAAGTTATTGAATAAGTGGTAGTGGGAGTTAGGGAATTGATCGTTGCATAAAAGCGAGCGTTTTCAATTAAAATAGCTGCCTGAGATAATACTAAATTCAGGACTTGCAACCTTTCTGGTGTAAAGGCACCTGTAGTTAAGTTGTTTTCTAGATAGAGAATGCCGATCAGTTTATTTTGATTAACCAGGGGACTGCACAACACAGATTTAGGCTGATTTTGGATCACATATGGATCGCGATTGAATTTAGGTTCATTACTAGCATCACTCAAGACTACACTTTGGGGTGGGCGAGTTGCGTAATTAAGGATGGCAACAGGTAATTTCGCTTCGATGGGAATAGATTTTAGCACAGAGATACTATCTTGCTCGGCTTCTCCTTCAGCTTCGATCGCAAACTTACCCCTAGACTCCAGCACTAAATAGCCTTTGGTTGCCCCTGCATTTTCGATTGATAGCTTCATTAATTTTGTCAATAAGTTCTCTAAACTAGTTTCGCTAGTGAGCGCTTGGGAAGCTCTGACAATCGTATTCAAGTCTAATTCTGATGAGTTTCCTCTCCCCGTTGTAGTTGTAGAAGCTGATGTTGTCGATTTTGCCGCCATTCCAGCAGATTCAGATATCTTTTTCAATAACTGCGGATATCGCCTCTCTAAATCTTCAACTTTTGCGATCGCTCCCCATGTCAGATAACAATAACGGGCATCCTGCATGTAGACTTGAGCAATTTTGTCTCTGCCTCTGGCTAAAAAGAACTTAGCGGCTAACTCGTGGCATAGTGCTTCTTCATTGATATATTCGTTTTCTTTGGCAAGCGCGATCGCGCGATCGTAGTAGTCCATTGCCTCCATATCTTTATTGAGGACTCTACACATTTCTGCTTCTACTAAATTGAACTTGTGCAAATAATTCATTGGAGCATAGTGTGCCCATACTTTCATCTTCTTTTGACTGGACTTAATCTCGTGCATCAGGCTATTTTGCTGAGATTTTGGAAGTCCAGGGTATACCGCTAGTTTGGTGAGAGAATCATAGAAGTTAAATACGGCATGGGAAGCATGACCGATCAGACAATCAGAGTATTCTGCGACAACATTTGCATTTTTAGTGGCTTCTGAAAATTCCTCAAAGAGGTAACAGGGGATTAATCTATGCAGACAAGTCAGAAAAATAATTGTTCTAATGTTAATGGGATTTTCTGCTAACTCTTCATTGTCTTCTTTAGCAAAAAAATAGGAATTTTTAGTGTTTTGAATCAGACTTAAAACTGCCTGATGGGTAATATGGATAAAGGAAAAAGCGACATCTTGCCGCAGCTTTTTAATCACATCGCTATATTTGGCAATTTCCTGTTCGACTACAATCAACTTCTTCCCACAGAAGAAAGCATAGTCAGTGTAAACTACTAAGGTAATGGCAGCATATTCTAAATCTCCTGTTTCCAGTCCATCAGAGTAGCATTCCAGGAAAGATGGGAGTGTCAGCCTCATATTTTCGCACCAGGGTTTAATAAAACCACTTACGACATGTTTTATCCTGACTTGCTCTTTCTTGTTATTTAGTTTATCTAACAGACTTAGTGCTAAACGCCCAAAGCGATCGCCAGTTTCAATTTCGATTAACGCGCCGCAAAGCAATATGCCGTAGGCTGCATATACTAATGGGGTTAGACTAGAATTACCATATTTGAGCGATATCGCGATCGCGTTAAGCACAAGTAGCACAAACAGATTAGGGGAACTGTGAAAGGCAGCAGCAGCCATACTATCCATAATCCTCATCGCTGCTTGTTTCTCAGGATCGATCATTTCTGGCAAGTCGATTAAACTATCAATCTGCTTTCCGATCAAAGATAATTTTATCTTAGCTAGACTAACTAGACTGCTAATCTTATTTGGGTGCTTTGCCAAACTTACCCCTAGCGATTTCAACACTGGTAAACCAAGCTCAATAGCTGCTTGGGTTTTACCTTGTGCTATGTATGCAGATATTTTTAATTCATAGGCTTTCACTTTATCTAGCAGAACCTTACTGCGTTGTAGAACTATGGATATAAGCTTATCCATTTCATCGAAGTTACCGCAAAGAAAAGCTGTCTCTATTCCATCAATGTGCAGAGCGAGTGTCAGGTTATACTGCTCTTCCCAATTCCCCGAACCCAAAAGAGCAATGCCGATCTGCAAATATTCGAGAGCCAGTTCATAAGCTACTGATGTTTTGGCTTTTTTGCCTGCGATCAGATTCAATTCAGCAATCCGATACCGCTCCAATTTATCCAGAACTTTTTCTAGTCCTAGATTGAGCTGATTGACAATATCAAATATTTTCTCCTCTTGCTTATCAAGTGGAGTGCTTTTTAGTAATAATTGCCCGATTTTATAATGGATGGATCGCCGCTCATCCCCAGAAATTAGCGAATAAGCAGCTTGTTGAATACGGTCATGGATAAATCGATAGGAAGCTGTAACTCCTTCGGTAAGTTCCAGGACATCGGCATCTAAATACTTGTAGTTATCGCCGATTGGAGAGATTAGACCCTCCCTGATACTTTCCCATAGTTCGGAAGCAACCTCTGGTTGGGATTTCTCGCGAACAATTGCCAAAGTTCTTGAGTCAAATTGATTGCCAATGCAAGCTGCTAATTTCAAGATGTTTTGTGTAATATCGGGAAGCTTCTGGATCTTCCCTGTCATCAGTTCCACGACATTATCTGTAAAGCTTCGCGATTGGATTTGCTCTAAATTCCACTGCCACTTGCCGCTAGAAGCCTTGAAATCTAACAAACCCTCGACGTAAAGTGACTTGAGAAACTCATTCATAAAGAATGGATTGCCTTGAGTCTTATTCAAGACTAGTTCCGCTAAGGGTAGCGCCTCTGCCGAAGCGCAACTAAGGGCTTCCGCAACTAACTGCGTCACGCGATCGCGATCTAAAGGCGAGAGCGCAATAAAATTCACAGGTGCTCCTGCTTTCTGAATTTCGGTCAACGCCAGGATCAGAGGATGAGCGGCAGTGACTTCGTTATCCCGATAAGCACCAATCAGAAATAAATATTGGTCTGATGTTCTCATCATCAACTGTAGCGCATTCAACGACGCACTATCTGCCCACTGGAGGTCGTCCAGAAAAATTACTAAGGGATGTTCTAGGGTTGTAAATACTCCGATAAAGTTTTGGAATACCAAACTAAAGCGATTTTGCGATTCCGTCGGCGCAAGTTCTGGTATGACAGGCTGTTCGCCAATAATTGCGGCCACTTCCGGAATCACATCAATTACAACTTGCCCATTTACGCCAAGGGCATCTTGGAGGAGCGATCGCCATTTTTCTAGGTTTTCTGCACTCTCAGTTAAAAGCTGGCGGGTTAAATCTTGAAAGGCTTGGATGATCGCGGCATAGGGGATATTACGCTGTAATTGATCGAATTTCCCCGTAGCGAAAAAGCCTTTGTGACGAGTAACGGGCTTATAGATTTCCTGCACTAAGGCTGATTTGCCAATGCCAGAGTAACCAGCCACCAGCATCATTTCACTGCTTGCCCCTTGACTGCTCACCCGCTCAAATGCAGCCAACAAAGCCCCAACTTCTTCTTCTCGACCGTATAGCTTTTGCGGAATTTGAAACCTGCCTGAAACGTCATGGTTCGCCAATATAAAATTATCGATTTTACCCTTAGAGTGTAGTTGACTTAAACATTCCACTAGATCGGCTTTGATTCCATAGGCACTTTGATATCGATCTTCGGCATTCTTTGCCATTAACTTCTGCACGATATCTGAAATGGCTTTAGGAATTCCCGCGCTCAACTCACTGAGTGGTATTGGTTGTTTGGCGATATGACAGTGAATTAGTTCCATCGCATCATCAGTCTCAAACGGTAATTGCCGCGCCAACATTTCGTAGAATGTCACTCCCAGCGAATAAAAATCAGTGCGATAGTCGAGCGCGCGATTCATTCTGCCCGTCTGTTCCGGTGATATATAGGCAAGCGTTCCTTCTAGAATATTGGGATTTTTGAGTGTAGGATTCTCTCGCAATAAGACAGTAGAAATCCCAAAATCAATAATCTCGATCTTCCCACTCAGAGAATTCAGCACGAGGTTTGACGGGTTAATATCCTTATGTATGACATTCGCAGCATGAACCCCCCCCAAACTATCAACGATTTGAATGGCGATTTCCAGAAATTCAGCAAGAGAAAAACTTCTCAATGGCAACAATCTCTTGAGAGAGTCGCCTCCATCCTCTATGATCATAACCAGGCTATTCTGATATTTCTCCAAGCTATAAGCTTTCGCAGCACCTTCAAGATTTAGGCTACAATTAATACTGTATTCCAGTTTGTATTTGGTAATTTGCTCTGGGGTGGGATATTCGAGCTTGAGAATTTTGAGGATAACAGTATCTTGTCCTCGATTGGCAGTGCCTCTATAGACAAGTGATAGGTTGCTTTCATAAAGCTCTTCGATAATTTCATAACCCAAGATCGCTGGCATACACCTATGTCCCTACAGCTCTAGTATTATTTAGCATAGCTCTGTCTAAATATTGTTTGTATTAGGACACCATTTAGCATTTGCGGCGATCTGCGCATTAATAATTGTAAAAATATGTTCTAACTCTCCAATTCCTTCCAATTCAGCTTTTTCTTCTTCTGCGAGCAGATCATTTTTGTTTTTTCCAAGAGATGCTCTAGACGCAGTTGTAGTTCTTCTGTGAACTTAAATAGATAAAAATCTCCCAAAGGCTTAAGCCTTAATCCTGAGGGCAAAAGGGAAGAGGGTTGAACCATTGTCTGTGTCAGCATAGAATCTCTCCTTTCTATCAAGGCTATGAAGCCTTAGTTTGCTCTTCATTCCCTAACTATTATGACTTAATGTTGAGTTTTGGTAGATTGATGTGGTTAGGGTGACAAGCGATCACCCTGTAATGGTCAGGAAAATTTTGCGACTGAGCATCCAGGCTTAGATCGCTCATCAAAATTCTTCAAATCGTGAAAGGCATTGTAGCGAGCTATGGCTTAATATATTTACTGAACCTGTGCACTCAGATCATGACAAAACCAATCACTACTAACTTTTCGCCTGCTGAAATCAAAGCTGAGGGTTTGACCTTAGATGAATATGCCATGATTGCGATCGCCTCGGTCGCGAACCCAATAAGGCTGAGCTGGGTATGTTTGGCGTGATGTGGTCAGAACAATGCTGTTACAAAAATTCCCGCCCCTTACTCAAGCAATTTCCAACTACAGGCGATCGCCTGTTCAGGCATGAGTAATTTTGCAGCTTTACTGGTGATGCTAAATTGATTTACAATTGGCTTATGATTATTTAGTTTTAAGAAACTATTTTATTTTGCAAGGAGTTCTAAAAAATGAGGCAGTGGGAAACTCTAGATGCTATAGAACGCGAACCTGGTAAAGTAAGTGGTGCTTGGGTTTTCCGAAAGACGAGAGTTCCAGTTTCGGCACTGTTTGAAAATTTGCGAGATGGTGCAACTGTAGAAGAATTTTTGGAGTGGTTTCCCCCTGTGCAACGGTCACAGGTTGAGGCTGTACTCAATTTTGAACTCGATATGTTAGCACTTACGGCTTAGGCATGAGGATTCTTTTCGATCAGGGAACACCTGTACCCTTGCGGCAATATTTGACAGAACATTCTGTGATAACGACCTACGAAGAAGGGTAGTCTAATCTGTCGAATGGAGATTTGCTTAAATCCGCTGAAGCCAAGGGATACGAAATATTTGTCACAACGGATCAGAATTTGCGCTATCAACAGAATTTGAGTGAACGCCAAATCACCATTGTTGTTTTACTTTCAACCTCATGGCCAAAAATTCGGACACAGATTGACAAAATTTGTTGTGTTATCAATGCAATTGAACTTGGAGATTATGCGGAGATTTCCATCTAATTTGCATCAGATAAATGCTAATAATCTAAGCGATCGCTCAAAATTCCTGTAATTCCTGCCACACCTTTAGCATTCGTAAAGTGACTGAATGTTCTTGCTTGGTTCAAGGTGGTAAAAAATCGGCATTATCTAGATAGTGGAAGGCATAGTAGCAATCTATGGCTTACCATTATTACTGAAACCGTGAACTTAATTAATGACAGACGCTGTGGCTACTAACTTTTCGCCTGCTGAAATCAAAGCTGAGGGTTTGACCTTAGATGAATATGCCATGATCTGCGATCGCCTTGATCGCGAACCAAATAAGGCTGAGCTTGGTATGTTTGGCGTGATGTGGTCAGAACACTGCTGCTATAAAAATTCTCGCCCCTTACTCAAGCAATTTCCAACCACAGGCGATCGCATCCTGGTCGGCCCAGGCGAAAATGCTGGTGTAGTCAAAATTAATGACGATATTGCGATTTGTTTTAAAATCGAGAGCCACAACCGTCCCTCTGCGGTGGAACCATTTCAGGGCGCAGCCACAGGTGTAGGCGGAATTTTGCGCGATATTTTCACGATGGGGGCGCGTCCGATCGCTACGCTAAATTCCTTGCGGTTTGGCGATCTTAGCGATCCTTGGGTACGCAGCCGCGTTCATGGCATCGTCGCGGGTATCGCCGGATACGGTAATTGCGTAGGCGTACCCACAATTGGCGGCGAAGTCTATTTTGATTCTGCTTACAATCGCAATCCTTTAGTCAATGCGATGGCGATCGGCATTCTCGAAACTCCCACAATTGTGAAATCTGGTGCAGCGGGGACGGGGAATCCGGTGATTTATGTTGGTTCTACTACGGGTCGCGATGGCATGAAAGGAGCGAGCTTCGCTAGTGCCGAACTAACTGATGAATCGCAGAAAGATCGTCCTGCTGTGCAGGTGGGCGATCCGTTCTTAGAAAAATCTCTAATCGAAGCTTGTTTGGAAGCATTTAAAACTGGCGCAGTGGTAGCAGCGCAGGACATGGGAGCAGCGGGGTTGACTTGTTCTACCTCCGAAATGGCGGCGAAGGGTGGCGTTGGCATCGAGTTAGATCTTGATAAAATCCCAGCGCGGGAAACGGGTATGACACCCTATGAATACCTGTTGTCGGAGTCACAGGAACGCATGTTATTCGTAGCGCACAAAGGTAGAGAACAAGAATTAATTGATATCTTCCATCGTTGGGGATTACATGCTGTGGTTGCTGGTCAAGTTCTGGCAGAGCCAATTGTGCGCATTCTTTGGAGTGGTGAGGTGGCGGCGGAAATTCCCGCTACAGCACTGGCTGACAATACACCTATCTATCATCGTCAATTCGATCGCGTTCCAGAATACGCTCTCAAAGCATGGGCATGGCAGGAGTCGGAGATTGCAGACAAATTAACAACAGAACCCAATCGCGCTTTATTGCAGTTGTTGGATAGTCCCGCGATCGCTTCTAAAGCCTGGATCTATCGCCAATACGATCAGCAGGTACAAAATAATACGGTGATGTTACCTGGCAGTGGC
>JANMRU010000459.1:0-12183 GCA_031388585.1 Pseudanabaena sp. SOY_30_concoct_251
GACTCCGATGGAGAAGCCAGACTAAAATTCACAAAAATTGCACTGATTCAATAGGGAATGAGGTTTAACAGCACAAACTTTGCAAACAACGCCGTATACCGAAATATAATGTCAAAGTTATGCGATCGCGCTCAAAGCAAAGATCGGCAATGTCGGTTGACATAAAAAGCTTGAAGGTGTGAGGAACTGTGAAAATATCTGTAATTTTGCCTACTAAAGATCGTGGCCCCGCGATCGCCGAAACAATTGAGTCTCTAGTCGCTCTGGATTTCCCCCAAGATAATTGGGAAATCTTAATTGTCGATAACCTCTCTAATCCTGAGAATCAGAAACAACTACAGGGTTTTCAAACAAGTTACCCCGATCGCATTAGATACGAGCGCGAAGAGAAACTGGGTTTGTGCAATGCGCGTAATTGTGGGATCGATCGCACTCAGGCAGAGATTCTGGTATTTCTTGATGATGATGCGATCGTGCCAAAACACTGGCTCAAAAATATTGTTAAGTACTTCGATGCTGACGCTAATGTCTATGCCTTGGGGAGCAAAGTGATTGCCAAGTATACATCTCCAGCACCAGCATGGATTGACGATCGCTTAGGACTTTACATCAGTAGCTTCGATCGCGGTGAAGCGGTAGAGAAACTGCGCTATAACGACTATCCAAGGGGCGCAAACATGGCATTCCGTCGCAATGCCTTTACCGAGTGTGGCTATTTCCTGGATTGCTTCGATCGCAAAGGTAATTCCCTTATGAGTTATGGCGATATCGAAATGTGCTATCGCGTTGATAAGGCTGGTTACGACGTACTTTACATTCCTGATGCCGAAGTCTTGCATCTGATTCGGGGCGATCGCCTAAATATGGATTGGTTCCGCAGCCGTTTCTACTGGCAGGGGCGATCGGAAGGCTTATTTGAACTCATTCACTATGGTCGCAGCCATATAATCAAAAATTTTACATCCCATTTAAGGCAAAGCCTCAATGGCGATCCCCTCGACAAACTACATCACCAGGGATTTCTTACATCTGCTTTTCTAAATTTCTTCAAAACCAAATTTGAATGACTCACCTTATGTAGAACTATAGCTATCGACAATTAGGTGGTTGACGGGGTGGAGGGGTTCTACGCCTCCGTGGGGGCATAGCCCTCAAACTCCCAACATCATTCTTGCTTGAAATCATTCTGCGTAACATCAGTGAATAAATTTAGGATATCAAATCCTTTTCCCTAAAATATCGGGTGCAGTCACGGCACCATACTGATTGGTCTGGAGTTTGTGTAAATCACAAACGCCAGACCATGCCGCCAGCAGGCGATCGCCCATAGCGATTCCCATACCCATCATCGGGAGATCGCCTGAAGGGATAATACCAGTGTATGCAGCAGCGATCGCTCCAATCGCTGCTCCCAATTCTGGCTGGAATTGCTTGGCACGCGACACAGCCAACTGCCAAGTATGCGGCGTGCTAAGCCAGCAGTACAAACCTAATGCGATATTGCTATGACCAAGATCGTCGCTTTTTGAGCGCAATGCGGTTTGGACGATCGCGCTGCTAGCTCCTTGCTCAACTAGAGTACGCACTAGCTGAATTTGCTCCACGAAGGGGGAGATTGAGGCTGATATCTGACTAGAACTAAAGCTCGTATTTTGCAAAAAATCGCAAATATCCGCAATCGCAGTTTTAGGATTTAAGGCATCGCGACAGGCAAGAGCAATTAACAAAGCTACGACTAGATCGTCGATAAGCACAAAAAAATTAGGCAAAATACTCAGATTTTGATGCTGCCATAGGCCAATGGCGATCGCATTTACAACTCTGATATTCGGCTCATCACTTGATTGATATTGCGACCGAATTACAGACTCGATTGAGATCGGTAATTTGATCGCGATCTCAGGTGTTAGTAATGGCAGGAAACCACAAAATGCCGCACGAAAGCGCTGTCTAAGCGATCTATGGTTCAGAAAGCTACTTTTTGCCCCAACCAAACCAGCCGCCTTTTTTATCATCTTTTTTTAGTGCTTGCTTCGCTACTTTTGTCCCTGCAGGCTTCGCTGGCTGTGACGTTGATTTTTCCTGGACGCTACCTGATTGATTCAGATATTTCAGCGCGATCGCATTTTTAGGATCGAGCTTTAGTGCTTTTTGAAAGCTAGTTTTAGCCATTATTGCTAAATTCTGATTCATATACACAACCCCAATCAGGGCGTGCACTTTAGCATTGTCAGTTGCTATTTTTTCTACAATTTTTAATTCTCGGATAGCTTCTGGCCACTGCTTTTTACCTATGTACATTTCCGCCAGTTGTATGCCACTTTGCACCTTGATCTCGTTAGGATCTTGGGCTTCACGATGAGAGCCGTACTCCTCAGAATTCCTGGACTGCCCACCCATTTCCTGAGTCATCAAATAAACCAGGTTAAGTTCGCTCAGTTCGGCAGTGTAATCGAGCACCTCATCTAAATTTTGGTATTGCAGGGCAGCAAGCTCGTGGACAGCTTTAATGTAATTACCCTCATTTGGATATTGCAAAAACTGACGCGCTGCAGCAGACTGCAACTGAACTTCGGGTGGCTTCTGTTTGAACCCTTGGGCTAAGGTGCGCAGAGTCAAAAAATACTCAGCCCGATCGCGATCGTTATTGAGGACTTGATAAGCAGGGCTGACCATCTTGGCAAAATAATTAGTTGCCAATGCCTTCTCAACATCACTGTAGGTAGCCACATCTGGGTGGAGTATCTTGGCAAGTCTAAGAAACTTCTTACGCATCTGAGTGACATCAGTATTAATCGCTAACCCCAAAACAGCGTAATGATCGTCAACCTTAAAACTGGCGACCCCACGGCTAATTCTAAGGATTTCTGGCTGTTGCCCCACAGTTTCCACCTCATAACTATTGACTCTAACGTACCCTCTTACCTAACCTGAGCGATCGTAAAAAGAGACTAATCATTCTTAGGTGATTTCCACGAAAAAATGTACCGATAATCTCAGGGGCAGCGCCTCAGTAGCTGCCATAAGCCAATCTTTGTAACCATAGAGGATTGCCTCGATTGGTATTTTATTTACGAGAAATCCCCTTATTACAGCAGTTTTTGATCGAGTCCACCACAAAAAGTAGGTCGCAGGGGCGTAGCTCCCGCATGGGTTTTAGTCATTTTATCCGTGATGGTTTTGATTGCAATTGACTGTAATAATTACTTCCGAAGAGCTTGACAGTAATGATTCCTCAACCTTCATTATATATTTCTACGATCGCAGCTTTACTGCTGTCCTAACGATCTAGGCGTTGGCTATATCTTTAGGACAGATTTTAATTGGGGGTGTGCGGGCAATGCCCCCACGGAGGTGTTCTACCACCTCCACTCCGTCCCAACCTAATTGGCGATAACTATACCAACTTTTTTGCCAATTATGTCAAGCAATATTCAAGCAATATTGAAATTTTAGCAGCATTTTTAACTCATGAAGATGCTGCACGGATTGCTTTAGCATTGGGCGGTTTCATTCAGTTTTTTGCTTTTGCGGCAATCACTTCGTCTCTCTTGAAGACATCTGATGGGTCTACAGATTCATCCTGGCTAGATGGAAACTGTCCCTGGTGACCGCGAATGCGATCCATGAAAAATTCCTCCAGAGTTTGCCGTGACAATTGTAAATTTGTCACCTGAGCGCCAATCTCGGCTACAACCCCCATAAACTGACTGGGTTCTCCTACCAATTGACCATGCCAGCTGTCAGCCTGATATTCGAGATGCTGAAGCCAGGGTTGCAATTGTGCTTCGGAGCCACCGTGTCCTTGTACCTGATAGGTTTGCTCGGTACCGAGTAGCTGATTCAGCGAACCAACCGAAATTAACTTGCCTTTGTTGAGGATGCCAATGCGATCGCAAATAATTTCTACATCGGAGAGAATATGGCTGTTAAAAAATACGGTTTTGCCTTGTTTTTTGAGCATTAAAATGATTTCGCGAATCTGATAGCGTCCCACAGGATCGAGGCCAGACATCGGCTCATCTAGAAATACTAATTCGGGATTATTAATCAATGCCTGCGCTAAACCAATACGCTGTACCATTCCCTTAGAGTACTGTCGCAACTGTTTTTTGCGTGCCGCCGACTGGGATAGTCCAACGAGATCTAATAATTCGGCGATGCGCTGCCTGCGCGTAGATAGTTCTATGCCAAATAGGCTACCAATAAATTCTAATAGCTCCCAACCTGTGAGGTAGTCGTAATAGTAGGCATTTTCGGGGAGGAACCCAATGCGATGCTTGCAAGCGCGATCGCCGATCTCGTGCCCTAGCAACTTGCCGTGACCTGAAGTTGGCTGCACGATGCCCAGCAATAATTTTAATAGTGTAGTTTTACCAGCGCCATTGGGCCCAAGCAATCCAAAGGTTTCACCCTGCGCGATCGTCAGGGAACAGTCTTGTAAAGAGCTAACCTTTTGGTTCATCCAAAAGCCCGTACGATAGGTTTTACTCAGATTGTCGGCGTAAACCGCTGGCATGTCTGAATCTTTCCCCTGCATGGTCTGAGTATCGGTAATCATAGACAACTAAGCACACAGCCTCAATTCGCTGACTTACATTTTAGGCTAGATTTCAGAGGAGACGTAATGTTTCCTCATACTCATAGCGATCGCAATATAATTGATCTCAGTCAACTCGCATCGTAAATAACATGGCGCTGAACTCCCTCGGTCAGGTTATAGATCGCATTCAGTCGCAGGAAAATTGGCAGCATCATCGCCAATATTTGCAAATCTTAGAATATTGGGCCGTCGCAGTTGGGGAGTCGGTGGCAGAGCAGACAAGGCCATGTGGCGTTTATCGACAGGTATTACAGGTAGCAGTTTCTAGCTCTGTATGGTCGCAGGCTCTGGTATTTGAGCGCCGACGCATTCTGGTTAAGCTAAATCCGAAGCTGGTAGGATCGGCACCACCCTTATTAGATATTCATTTTTCCACAGCTAAGTGGGCATCACCTAGCAAGCCTCTTAATAAACCAACATCAGGGCTAGCCGCAGAACCAGAGCTATCCGAACTCATGAAGCTCCATCCCAGTTTTGTGCGATCGCCTCAATCCAGTCTTCCCGCTAATCCTCGCGCCCCTGAAACTGCTATGGAAGCCTTTCAGCGTTGGTCAAATGCAGTTAAACACAATACAGCCCATCTGCCCAAATGCCCTTGTTGCAGTTGTCCTACCCCATTGGGAGAGATAAGCAGGTGGCAAATGTGTCGCACCTGCGCCAGACACAAATTTTTGTATTTCAATACTTCACCAGAAAACATTGGCTGAGGCGCTAATTACGATCGGGTGGAGCCAGCGAAACAGAATAATCGTAATCACCACACCCACATAGGCGGGGCGGATAAATTCCTGCCACTTAAATTCTTGCCTACCTTGAGCGATCGCCAAAAAAGGGATAACCGAGGTGCGTTGCTTCAACTCCAGGAATGCATCACCATAGCGCTGATATAACCTGCGATCGCCGTGCCAAACTCCAAACAGATGATAGCTAACCAGCGCGATCGCGGTGACGAGGGCAAAGGAAGTTCCTAGCCACAGCGTATGGGCGATACACCACAGTGACATACCAATTAGTTGTGGGTGGCGAGACACCCTGGTAATCCCCGTTTCAAATAAATGCACCTGCGGTTTTTGGATCGCGGCAACTTCGCCCAGATTAAATGTGGCGGGATATAAAAATAAAAAGGCGATCGCCGATAGAACCAGTACAAATTCATGTACGCCTGGTACACCCTGCACCTGCCAAAGTTGTGCGCCATCATAGCGATGATTGAAATAGTAAATAAATAGAGGCACCGCCAAAGACAAACTCACCAGTGCAAAAATCACCCTATAGGCTCTAGCCCCGATATACTGCTCGCTCTGCATTCGCAAGCTCGCCAAACCGCTGTGAGCTATTGCAAATATGCCAATTAAGCCCACGATTGCAGCATGGGACTGAAAATCGCTAATTACCAATTTTGTCTGCCCTATAGATTTTTGGTATATCTTAATCTAGCGATCCATAGTCTTTGTGGCAAGTTCGCGCACCAAGGTTTCATAGTTCCCTACCTTCGATCGTAATGCGAGCGCGCAAACTCGTTGACGCATCCTCAAGCCTGACTAGATCGACACTGGACATCACCATTGAGATCCAGCAATCGCCCTACCGCCCGTAAATACTGCGCCTCCGCCAAACCTTCCACCGCCAAATCGACATCGGATCGGGTATGAATGCGATCGCGGCGCAACGCCGATCCAAACAACCAAACCCGCGAGACCGCAAAATCATGTTTGAGCAGTGCTGCCCCCTGTTGTGATACTGCTCGCAAAAGTGCATAGCGATCATCCAGCCGCATCTGTTTTTGCTGTTGTCGCCGCTGCGCTCCTGCAATGTATCCCTGCAAATCAGAAGAGTTCATTTTATGCCAAGGATTTTAGAAAATCGATTGCTATATCATAAATCGCATTGCAAAGTTACCGACTCAACAATTTGACTGCTACTACCATTGCTGTACTCACAGGGTTAATTTTTACTGCCGCCCTTCTGTATGCCTCCGTCGGTCACGCTGGTGCATCTGGATATCTTGCGGCAATGGCACTTTTCGGCATCGCTCCCGAAGTGATGAAGCCAACTGCACTGGTGCTAAATATTCTGGTAGCGGCGATCGCTACGGTCAAGTTCTATCGGGCGGGCTGTTTCTCATGGTCGATGTTTTGGCCGTTTGCGCTGGGATCGGTGCCATTCGCATTTATTGGCGGAGCCATATCGTTACCTGGCTATCTCTACAAGCCTGTGGTAGGCGCGATCTTGCTCTACGCTGCCTATCGACTGCTGACTCCTAGTCCAGCCCCCAGCCCAGGAGAACCCTCTAAGCAAATTAAAAATGTCCCGATTGGATGGGCATTGGTTTTAGGGATTAGCATTGGGTTACTGTCAGGCTTAACTGGTGTAGGTGGCGGTATATTTTTGAGTCCAGTCTTACTGTTTATGGACTGGGCAGAAGCACGCCAAACAGCAGGGATATCGGCTCCATTTATTTTGCTTAACTCGATCGCTGGTTTATCGGGGCATTTTCTTAGCATTTCCACCTTGCCAAGTGCAATTCCAATTTGGGCTGTAGCGGCGATCGCAGGAGGGTATATCGGTGCAGATTATGGTAGCCGTCGATTCGGCAATATCACGATTAAACGCTTACTTGCCGCAGTGCTTGCGATCGCAGGGTTCAAGATGCTCGTTTTCTAAATCAACAAGGAAGACCGTTGCGATCGCGATCGTAACGGTTAGAATCAGCTTATAGAAAGTGATCGTAAAAAAATGAATTATCTGGTAGCGGTATTAAGCGATCGCATTCAAGCCGAAGCAGCCTATACCAAATTAGAAAAAGACGGTCTACCAATGGATCGCATTTCAATTTTGGGCAGAGGCTACAAGAGCGCCGACGAATTTGGCCTTAGCAACCCGTTTCAGCAAGGACGCCAGCAAGCATCTTTCATGGCTTACTGGTTGATACCGTTTGGATTTATCTCTGGGCTTGTGTTTGTGGCGATGACTCAACTTGACACGTTTGCCTGGGCAGGCACTGTTGGCAATTACATCATTGGCGGTCTTTTGGGTAGTGGGGCCGGAGCGCTGGGCAGTATTTTTGTAGGCGGCGGTTTGGGCGTAGCTATGGGTAGTGGCGATTCTTTGCCATACCGTAATCGCCTGGGTGAAGGCAAATACTTGCTTGTAGTTCAAGGCTCTGAAAGCTTGATCGTGCGATCGAAAAGCATAGTGCTCTCCTTCAATCCTGAAGGGTTAAAAAGTTATATGGCTTAGCGTTATTATGACTAGCATCACAGAATCAGAAACTACCTTCAGCAAAGTTGTGCAGTTGCTACGCTGGCATAAACCAGCAGGAAGATTAATCCTGATGATCCCAGCTCTGTGGGCATTAGCATTAGCCGCTAGATCTCAAGGTCAGCTACCGCCACTAGATCTATTAGTTGTAATCATAGTGGGAGCGCTAGCCACTAGTGCAGCAGGCTGTGTTGTCAACGATCTGTGGGATCGCGATATCGACATTCAGGTAGAACGTACTAAAACTCGACCTCTAGCCGCAAAATCGCTCTCGATCAAGGTAGGGATCGTAGTGCTGGCGATCGCCACAATTTGTGCGTTTGGGTTGGCTACCTACCTTAACCCACTTAGCTTTGGTCTGTGCTTTGCCGCTGTCCCCATAATCGCGATCTACCCCGCTTGCAAGCGCATATTTCCGATACCGCAGCTTGTGTTAGCGATCGCGTGGGGTTTTGCAGTTCTAATCCCCTGGTCAGCTTTGCGCGGCACATTAGATTGGCATACCTGGTCACTGTGGGGCGCAACGTTAGCTTGGACGATGGGCTTTGATACGGTATATGCCATGAGCGATCGCGATGACGATGTGCGCGTTGGCATCAAATCCAGTGCAATTTTCTTTGGCGACTATGTAGTTGGGGCGATCGCTATTTTCTTTGCAATTACTACAGGTTTATTACTGTGGTTAGGCTGGGATATGCAACTAGGTTATGGCTATTTGATTAGCAGCGCGATCGCTGCTACAGTCTGGATCTGGCAATGTGCGCAGCTATGGCAACCCGAACCACCGACATCGATCTATCAACGCATTTTTGGCCAGAATGTTTGGGTTGGTTTTATTGTTTTAGCGGGTATGCTTAGTTCAGCAATTAGCAAATAGCTAAACGCGACTTCTTTCATTGGCAAAATCGCGATTAACGAAATTGTTATTGGCGAACCAAATAAAAACTACAAAAGCGATTAACTGCTACTTGTTCCCTAGGGCATAGCAAAGCTTAAGCTTTTGGTAATGTTTTAAGCCTCAAGATGTAGCTAAGCTATCTAGTGGCTCTGTTAAAATTGAACTTAGCGATTTATACGAAATCCAAAATGAGTAACATTCAAGAAAAAATCCAAGAAGAATTGCAGAACGCCCGCGAAGTTTGCGGTGCGAGTGGTTCTAGCTCTACAGATTGTGCTGTAGCTTGGGATACTGTCGAAGAGCTGCAAGCCGAAGCTTCTCACCAGAAGCAAGAAAAGGGTAAGAACTCGCTAGAAGTATTCTGTGATGATAACCCTGATGCTGCAGAATGCCGCATTTACGAAGACTAGAAACGGTTCTAGATCTTATGCTTCAGCGGCTATTCCTAGCTTAACTATATGTTAGGACACGGGAAACTTACAGCAGTTTTCGATCGATTCCACCACAAAAAGCTGGTCGCAGGGGCGCAGCCCCCGCATAGGTTTTAATGATTTATCTGTGGTGGGTTTGGTTGCGATTTGCTGTAAATTAAATAACTTAAATGCGAACTTGGAAGTAGGTTGCACATGGCAATTATCTCGCTCAAGGCTTGGTACATTCCTGAATATGAGCCATTGCAATCGCTCTCAAATCGTCCCCACGACCTCAGGTTAGCTAAGAATAGTTTGCTCAAGTCTGCCTTGCGCGCAGATTTTCTCGATGAAATTGAAAACGTGAGTGCCTCGGAATGGTTTCAACGTTATCTTGGGGGAGATACCGTTGAGTTCTACATCGAAGGTAGTGGTAGCTACGTAATTTCTAACATTGACCTGATCAGCCACGAAATCTATTTCACAAAGCACGACACTTTCCTGAACTTAGAGCCGACTATATTTTTTAGCTACCAAACCCAGCGCGCCGAAACCAGCGATATCATTCGCGAAGTTCTGGTCACAAGCATCGATAACCTTAATAAAAAAGCACGTTTTAGCCTCTCCCTCGAACAATCCCATCGTATGACCGACGAGCCTATTAAGCTCAAAAGCACCCTGATGGCGAAGCTAAGGCGAAGTTTATTGTTTGTGGCTGATGTCAGTGCGATCGCCCATATAGAATCCGATGCACCTCAACTCATACTCAGCCCACAGGTGTGCGTGGAAGTGGGATATGCCCTGCAAGCGAAACGCCTAGATCAGATTCTGCTAGTTCAAGTTGAAGAGGATAGTAATCAAGGTGCATTTCCCTTTGACCTTCCTATCTTTCAGCGCTTAGTGGTAAAAGATCAAAAATCTTTAGTTAAGCAGCTTCCTGAAGCGATCGCCACTCATCTTAAGCGCTTTAATTTATTCTGATATCTCTTTACCATGAGATAGTTTTAGACTTTGAGATCGTCCCTATATTAAGGTTGAGGTGAACTTTTTCACCTCAATCAGTTAATCCTCAAACCCTATGTTTTTGAGGAATATATCTAACTCTACATATTGATAAAATGGGGAAAGTTTCACTCCTAGAGACCGCTAACATGCAAACCTCAGATATTCAAACAACAACAGAAATCGATATTCCTAAACGGGGAATGCCCGTCACGATTATTACTGGCTTTCTGGGTAGTGGCAAAACTACTTTGTTAAATCACATTTTGCAGAACCAGCAAGATCTTAAAGTGGCGGTACTGGTGAATGAGTTCGGCGATATCAACATTGACAGCCAGTTGCTTGTTTCAGTCGATCAAGACATGGTGGAACTCAGTAATGGCTGCATCTGTTGCACTATTAACGACGGACTGGTGGATGCGGTCTACAGCGTCTTAGAAAAAGGCGATCGCATCGATTACCTGGTTGTAGAAACCACTGGCGTTGCCGATCCTCTGCCGATCGCACTCACATTTTTAGGCACGGAATTGCAGCACCTGACACGACTAGACTCGATTCTTACCGTCATTGATGCTGAGTCTTTCACCCCCGAACATTACAACAGCGAAGCGGCTTTCAGCCAGATTATGTATGGCGATATTATCATCTTGAACAAGACC
Organism: Pseudanabaena sp. SOY_30_concoct_251; assembly: GCA_031388585.1. Taxonomy (GTDB): domain Bacteria; phylum Cyanobacteriota; class Cyanobacteriia; order Pseudanabaenales; family Pseudanabaenaceae; genus PCC-6802. Next base: position 10,834 of record JANMRU010000459.1, read on the forward strand.
GATCTTGCCTCCGAAGCAAAAGTTGCGGAGTTGGAAGCTTATCTTGGCGAAAAGAAATCGGGAGCGCGGATGTTGCGATCGCAGCACGGTATCGTACCTCTGCCATTAATCCTAGATGTCAACCTTGCTAATACCGATCTCGCAAATCCTGAACAATCATCGCATGACCATCATGAACACCACGACCATCACGATCATCATGAACATGAACATCACCATCACTCGCACCATCTAGAAAATGATGGGTTCGTCTCAGTTTCATTTCAGAGCGATCGCGCCTTTGACCTGGATAAGTTTCAACATTTCCTAGATAAGCAGCTACCCGTCGATGTATTTCGGGCTAAAGGCATTCTCTGGTTTGCAGGCATTGAAAACCGTTACGTTTTTCAGCTTAGTGGCAAGCGCTACGAGTTAAAAACCGAAGAACAATTGAAGCCTCTAACTAACCAACTGGTTCTGATCGGTCGTAATCTTGACTCATCAGAGTTGCAAAACAAACTGACAGGATGCCTTGTTTAGTGTTTTGTTACTACTAAATTGTTAGACTTTTTGCAATCCCACTTTAAATCACTAAAGATAAATACGAATGCAAACCATATTAGTTACAGGCGGTGCGGGATTTATTGGGGCAAATTTTGTGCTGAAAGCCAGACGGCAAAATTGGGCAGAAGTTGTTAACCTCGATAAGCTCACCTATGCCGGAAACCTACAAACACTTGCAGATCTAAGTTCTGACTCCGCGTATCACTTCGTTCAGGGTGATATTGGCAATGCCGAACTAGTAAGCTACTTACTCAAAAAATATCAACCACAGTCGATCGTAAATTTTGCGGCAGAAAGCCACGTCGATCGCTCGATCTCTAGTCCCGATGAATTCATTCAGACCAATGTTGTTGGTACTTTTCATCTATTAGAAGCTACCAGACTTTTCTGGAAGAGCCTACAGCCAGAAAAACAGCAAGAATTTCGTTTTCTCCACGTTTCCACTGATGAAGTTTACGGTTCCTTAAGCAGCGAAGATCCAGCTTTTACGGAACAAACTCCCTACGCCCCAAATAGTCCCTACGCGGCCTCCAAAGCTGCCGCCGATCACCTGGTGCGCGCCTATCACCATACCTATGGCTTGCCGACTCTAACTACTAATTGCTCTAATAATTACGGGCCATACCACTTTCCCGAAAAGTTAATTCCTTTAACGATTATCAATGCGATCGAAGGTAAGCCGCTACCAATCTACGGCAATGGCCAAAATGTGAGGGATTGGCTATATGTAGTAGATCACTGCGAAGCCATTCACATCGTCCTATCACAAGGCAAGGTGGGGCAAACATATAATGTTGGTGGTGAGAG
>JANMRU010000465.1:0-9330 GCA_031388585.1 Pseudanabaena sp. SOY_30_concoct_251
ATTAGACAATTCTCATCTAACACGCTATTTCCTGTGGGATAAAGTTGGCAGAGCGATTCGCAAGAAATATTTTCCTAATAATTTCAAATTCGAGGAAACATTGCTTGATAGAACATGGGGAATAATTAATAGTCTTCCGCCTCAGCCTCCCTTTAATTTCCTCAAGGCTACTAAGCAAACGATTCGTTCTATCGACCAATGGAGATCCTATGAAAGCCAAAGAATTCATGCTTATTTACACCAGTCTCCAATTCTATTCGTACCAGTAATTCCCCTGCAGCTATTCAAAAATACTTTAATAGCCTTGCAATCTCAAATGACATTGGTCACCACCTCTAGATTTAATGATGGTGGCATTGAATATGCTGACATTAATACATATTGGATTAGGACACTTCCTATGAAGGGTAAACCTAATTTTGTCTACGCCGAACGATTACACAAGGGAATCCTTAGAGGCTTGCACAGGATGGGTGTCGATTTGCTAGACGGTGATGTCCAGGTGCTCTGGAATCAAATCATCGACCAGATGAGCCATATTAAGCAGATTGAAGCTGAGTTAGCTATGATTCGTCCTCACGCCATCCTAGTTTATGCTGATAATCATAATCCCGTACAAGAGTATGTTTTAGTGGCACGACGTGAAGGAATCCCCTCCATCATGCTCCAGCATGGACTCGATTGCGAACGTTATTACCTCAATGAAGCTTATGCATCTGCGATCGCTGTGTGGGGGGAAACACGTTTGCAGCGGTATCAACAGAATTCAAGCTGGCAACCTAATCTTATTCAGGTAACGGGTAATCCTGAGTTCGATCGTCTGCATTTACCTGAGAGAATAGATATGGATGGAGATTACTGGTTATGGCTAACTCGTCCACACACCCCCAGCAAATGCTACCTCCCTTCACGCCACTGCTATGAGGGAGTCGATATCTTAAAAGCACTGTTGGTAGCCCTGAAAAACTCCCCTTCTTCTCGCCTCAAGATCAAACCCCACCCCTGTGACTATAAAGACTTGTATCAAGAACTTGTGGATAGTTATAAACTTGGCGATCGGGTTGAACTCACAAATGCAAGCGTGCAGTCATTAATGCCTCGGGCTAGCATTGTCATATCTGAGGATTCGACCACAGGTTTAGAAGCAATGTTTTTTGGAAAGGTTATTATTCACGCGCACTTTGCTGATTCTCCGCCAGTCATGCCTTTTGTCAATTATGGCGCGGCTTTACCAGGATTCTCACCTGAGGAAATTTGGAATTCTTTACAACGTGGCCAACAGCTAACCACAATTGAACAGAATAATTTGCTGCAGGGGCAAATTAATTTTTTAAGAAATTACAGTGGTCCATGTGATGGTAATTCACTCCAAAGATTTTCGTCATTCATTTCTAGCGTCTTATCTGGTACTTTGCCACATCTAGCTGGCTAAAACTATACCATTCCCAAAAAATCGTATAGTTTTAACTTTATCCATGGGTGCTAAGTTGTGAACTCACAGAATGGTAATTATGGCAATACGAATTTCACTCCTGACTTGAGATTTTGCTCCTTTAAAGCAGAGCGATGTTAAACAATCCTCTTTCAGCAAGAAATTTCTGTACTCATTGTGTTGCTCGGCACATATGGCTCAGGCTGTACCAAAATATACTGATTATTGCCAATCATGAATTAATATGTAAGACTGAAAACCATTAGCAGAGATTAACTATTGCAGGATTATGATTGCAGCATGAGAGTTAAAGAACCACTAACAATGAACTTTTTGGTAGTTTATCAGTCAAGTATCTCTAACGCGATAACAACTCGATACTTTAGTACTGTTTACAACATATGTTTTAATTGTTAGCAATGCTAAAAACTAGGTTACGAATATTACATTTCTATAACCAAATAATCGCTTACTTTTGATTTAGGAGTGGGCTTAGATGGTCTTTATAGATCTCAGTCTCTTCAACGTAATCTTCCCTTTTTCTCTATTTATCTGTTGTGGGAGGTCGAATTGCAGAAAAGGTGTGACCAAAATCAGAAGCATTCTAAAGAGCGAGCCATTTATTGCCCAATTCACTGTTGCTATCTCGATAGCGCGAGCCCAAAATACCAGTTGTTTGCTGATTGTGCGAAACAACTTCAGAAACGAGATATGCCTAGACGCAACACTCTAATGCTGGCAGCAAATCAACCAGCTTTTCCTCTAGTTGGAGAATGGGTAGAAGCTTTTTGGGGCGTTTTTTGGGGCAAGGAATGCGAGCAAACAAACTGGTATCGCGTCTGCAAAGGTGAAAATCGCACCTTTGCAGCTTCGTTCGCACCTCGAGACCTTTGGCAATATGCAACAGGAACGATCAATCCTGCAGTCAATCCTTACTATTGGCGAGTTTACACGCAGGAATGTACGACAACAAGTGTGATTGTTGAGAATCTTGCAGTTGGCTCCCCTGGCCGATACTTTAATAATTGCCAAAACATCAGAACTGAAGTAGTCAGATAAGATAACTCTAAACCAGGATTCATTGATGTCTTTATCCCAGAAAAAAAAACGGGTTCGAACAGCCCCCAACAGTCAGATAACCCGTATTCAAGCTACCAAAGGATGGGGATCGCTCAAGCTTGACGAGCTGTGGCGCTATCGGGATTTAATTTATTTTATGCTGTGGCGGGAGATTGTAGGTCGCTATAAGCAAATGGCACTAGGGCCTCTATGGTTGGTAATTCAACCACTATTCTTGATTGTCATGAACACTTTGATTTTTGGTACTTTGGCGAAGTTACCGTCAGATGGAATTCCCTATCCACTGTTTAATTTTGCGGGTGTGTTGCCTTGGCAATTTTTTGCGGGAGCCTTGGCAAGAGTCTCTGGAAGTCTAGCCAGTAATCAACATCTGATTACAAAGGTTTATTTTCCTCGACTAGTAATTCCGATTGTGGGCGCTTTGTCAGGAGCCTTGGATTTTCTGGTTTCCTTAGGGTTATTTCTCTTGATTATGCCCTTTTACCAAGTTTTTCCAGGGTTAAATGTGCTGGCTGTTCCGCTTTTTCTCCTTTTAGCCGGAACGATCGCTTTGGCAGTTGGGTTATGGCTGGCATCATTACAGGCCCGATTTCGAGATGTGGGTTTGATGCTGGGTTACATATTGCAGGCTTGGATGTATGCAACTCCTGTAGTGTATGCCAGTAGCGCTATTCCAGAGCAATGGCAGTTTGTGTATCGACTGAATCCTATGACTACAGTTGTGGAAGGATTTCGGTGGGCTCTTTTAGGCAAGGGAACCTTGCAATGGGAGCCGGCATTGATTTCGGTTGCGATCGTGTTCCTGTTGTTGGTAACCGGTGCTTATATATTCCGAAGGTCAGAGCGCACGATTGTGGATGTAGTGTAATAGTGCTTCTGTAGACTCTGGTAGTAAATCATTTTATTCAGAATCCGCTTATGTCAGATACAGTTATTCGGGTTGAAAATTTGAGTAAGCACTACAGAATTGGCTTACGAGAGAAGCGGGCTAAAACTATCAAGCAAGCAGTTAAGAGAATTGCGAGTTCTCCATTTAAGTACTTAAATTCAGTGTTGCGGGAGCCTACACCTGAAGAGATGTTTTGGGCGCTGCAGAATGTTTCATTTGAAGTAAAACGTGGGGATGTAGTTGGTATTATTGGGCGCAACGGTGCTGGAAAAAGTACTCTACTAAAGATTTTGTCGCAGATTACAGAACCATCTTCAGGATATGCTGAAATTCGTGGTCGGGTTAGATCGCTTTTAGAGGTTGGGACTGGGTTTCATCCGGATCTGACTGGGCGAGAGAATATCTATCTTAACGGCACTATTATGGGTATGAGGAAATTGGAGATAGATCGCCGATTCGATGAAATTGTAGACTTTGCTGAGGTTGAGAAGTTTATTGATACGCCAGTAAAACATTACTCTAGTGGCATGTATACCCGCCTGGCGTTTGCAGTGGCAGCACATCTGACACCTGAAATTTTGATTGTTGATGAGGTTCTGGCCGTAGGGGATGCTCAGTTTCAAAAAAAATGTTTAGGAAAGATGAAAGATGTGAGCTTGAATGAAGGGAGAACTGTAATTTTTGTGAGCCATAACATGGGTGCAATTACGAGTTTGTGTAGCAGAGCAATCTTACTCCAGTCAGGGGAATTGTCGTTTGAAGGCTCCCCGAACAAGGCTATTAGTAACTACATGATACAAGGAAGTGAAATTGAAAATAAAGGGTTTTTCCTAATAAATGAAGGAGATGAATATGCGCATCTCAAGAGCATTGAAATTGTCGATATCAACGGCATTCAAACTGATTTTCTATTAACAGGAAAACCCTTTGGGATAAAAGTTGATTTTTCAACATTAAAGTCAGGCAAAAATCCTCAGCCCTGCTTCTTAATTAGTGCTGAGGATGGAACCAAGCTTTTCCAAAGCATCAACAAAGAGATTTTCAAGGATACCAGAAACTACACTCAAACTGCTTGGTTCAATCCAAACATACTTAATGACGGTAGATATGTTCTTACATTAGCTTTGACAACACCTAATCCCGTCGAAATTCACATCTCAGTAGAAATTTTAATTGAGGTTTTGGATGATCCTAATGATGAGGCGCGTGGTGACTACAAGGATAAAATGCATGGTTATCTGAGGCCTCAAATTAAATGGCTGTAGATCGTTCGCAAAAATTGCTGTTTCACAAGAGTCCAAGATAATACTTTTTGTGGAAGTAAAGCCAACTGAAATTTAAAATCAAAATAAGCATTTTATGGATATCAACTTTTGCATTCTTCAAGAGATTTTAAACTTGTTGTACGACGACCCGAGCTTAATAAATTTTATTATTGAACTCGGGGCACGTGACTGCAAAGAGACTTTGTGCTTTGAAGAAAATTACTTAAACGCAAATATCTTGACTTTTGAGTGCAACCCAGCCGCGCTCCCTGTTTGCAGAGAAAGAGTCAGTGGAAAGCCCCGCATTACACTGTTTGAGAAGGCGGTAAGTGAAACCAACGGTAAAATAAAGTTTTATCCTATTGACCCCGAAAGAACAGAGACAACATGGCCAGATGGAAATCCCGGAGCATCTTCTATGTTTAGAGCATCGGGAAAATATCCAATAGAAAATTATGTGCAGAATGAAATCGAGGTTGACACAGTTAGGCTTGACACTGTTCTTGAGTTATACAAATCTTCTATTATAGATTTACTGTGGATGGATCTTCAAGGTGCTGAGCTTATAGCGCTTAAAGGACTTGGCGATCGCCTAAAAGACGTAAAAGTAGTTCATACTGAAGCTGAGTTCATGGAAATTTATAATGGTCAACCGCTATTTAAAGACATTAAAAGATTTATGTTGAAGAACAATTTTAAATCTGTTGGATATACCTATAAGAGCGACTTTTCTTGCGATGCCGTCTTTCTAAACAAAGCATATTTTTCGACTCAGCAAATTTTGAACGTTTCGACCTTTTTAGATAGCAAATCAATCGAGACATCAATCCCGATTCATACGAAAGAAAATTCTTTCCCAAGAAGATTACTTAGAAAAATTAGCAAGCTACTTAAAGTTTCATGGATTGGATAGTTTTTTATCTGTTGTCTAACCAGAATTTACCATTCATTAAGCGGCGTCACACTGTCTTGAAAGAATATCTGCGCTATAAAAAATGGCAAATGAATCCAAACTCAGTACCAATTGAAGTAGTTGTACCATGCATTGAACGCGATATGTTGATTCTTCCTTTGCTTGTTGAGAATCTTCGTAGGTTCCTATTGCATCCAATTCAACAAATTAATATCGTCGGACCAAGAATACATTCTTTGCAACAATTTTGCAAAGAATATAACTGCAATTTTATTGATGAGAATAGTGTTTTACCCATAGGTTTAAATGATGTTGGAGAGTATTATACGGGTGGATATGATCGAAAGGGTTGGATATTTCAGCAACTACTCAAGCTAGGCGCGGATAGTTTTGTGCAAACGCAGTATTATTATGTCCTTGATGCTGATACTGTTTTGATTTCCCCCCAAACAGTACTAAGAAATGACAAACTAGTTTTGAATACTTCTGATGAATTTCATGAGCCATATCGCCTAGTTTATGAAAAGCTACTGGGTGAAAAGCCGTTGTCTCCAGTTTCTTTTGTTTCTCACCAGATGCTTTTTGAACGTAAAACACTACATCGTTTAAAGAGAAAAATCGAAAATCACACTGGAAAATCCTGGTATCAGGCTATCATTGATTTAGTTGATAGAAATGAGGTTTCAAGCTTTTCAGAGTATGAATTGTATGGTAATTTCTTGACTAAATATTACTTAAAAAATACTAGCCTAGAATATTTTTTTAATATACCATTAGACAGAAAATCTTTGAGTGAATTCCCGAAAATCCAGAAGAGCTACGCAAGTAAATATAAGTCAGCATCTTTTCATTGGTATGGTATCGGATAATTTAGATAATGTATAGCTATTGCTAGAAAATAGATATTAAAGTTCCAAATGAGTCTATAGGCATTAAGAGGTTGGAAAATCCCTAATTGTGTTTCCACATATTATCCCAGCCTCTTTACTGATGGTTTGCAACGATATTTTCTACCAAGAAAGCGAAATTTAAAATTTATATAAATTCAATCCTAAGCTTTTAACTATTGATATCTACCTAATAGGAAAATGTGGGAGGAATGAATGATCGTAGTTAACATAACTGATGGGCTTGGAAATCAAATGTTCCAGTATGCTGCCGGCAGATGTCTTGCGGCAAAGCACTCTACTCTTTTAAAGCTAGATATTTCCATGTTTGAGAAAATTGACGTTTATAGGAGTTATGAGCTTAACTGTTTTCATGTTTGGGAACATATTGCTACTTCTCAGGAAATTGATATTCTAACAAAACCGAAATCTAAGTCAGTAACACAACAGCTAAAGAAAATAAAGAACAGTTTTTTAGTCCAACATCAATTCTATAATTCATTTTCGGAAAAAAAAATTCTTAAAGAGCGCCATTTCCACTTCGATCCTGATTTTCTTCAATTTCCTAACAACATCTATTTAGATGGCTTCTGGCAATCCGAAAAATATTTTAGAGATATTCAAGACATAATAAGAAGAGAATTTACCATAAAGTATAGCCAAGATTCTAAGAGTCAGCATATTGCTGAATTGATTAGCCAAGTAAATTCGGTGTCAATTCACATTCGTCGAGGCGATTATGTAGAGAACCCCATTATTGCTGGTAGACATGGAGTATGTGATTTGGATTATTACAATAGAGCAATTCACCATATTGCAGATCGGCTATCTCAACCTCATTTCTTTATCTTCTCTAACGATCCAGATTGGGTAAGAAAGAACTTACAAATCAAATTTCCGATGACGATTGTTGACCATAATGATTCAACCAGGAGCTATGAGGATCTGAGGTTAATGAGTTTATGCCGTCATCAAATTATTGCTAATAGCTCATTTAGCTGGTGGGGAGCTTGGCTAAATTCTAATCCAGAAAAAATTGTTATTGCTCCAGCTAGATGGTTTAAAGGTCTTGACTATGATACGAGTGATTTAATCCCTGATAGCTGGCTCAAAATGTAACTATATCTCATAAGCTTTTTAGAAATGAGTTCATTCATTTAGTAGGATTAATAATTATTACAGGCTCGACTCCTGATGTTCCTATTGTACTCTTTACGATTAATACAGATGAGCATGTATTTCGAGAGTGCTAACGGCAGTAGAAAAGTTGCAACAGACTTGCTTTTACCTGAACATCAATGAAGAGTTTATTGCAAGAAACTAATTAATACTTAAAGGGTTTCTTGAAGATAGAGAATTAATTAAGTCGGTTGGTAGCTATCCATTGCGGGAGTTTAAGAGCATTGTGTTTAAAGTTAATTTTTCGATTGCAGTTTGCACCTACAACCCAAAATCTAGGCTTCTAGAGCGTTTATTAAAGGCAATTGAAGCTATCCTAGCCACCACTCAGTCAGCGGAAGTTCTCTTGGTTGACAACAACTCTTCTCCTGGGCTTAACACAAATCCCCTGGTTCAGCGGTTTCTTGCCCAAGCCCCCCAAGCCCGCTGTGTTGTCGAAACCAAGCCCGGTCTCAACGCCGCCCGTTGCCGTGCGATCAAAGAAACTTCAGCTCCCATTGTTGTTTTCTTCGACGACGATAATGAACCTAACCCAGACTATTTACAAGTTTTAGATCGCTATTTCACTGACTACCCGATCGTGGGAATATGGGGACCAGGTCACATTGCTGTTGAGTATGTCGATCCAGTTGAATCATGGCTCTACCAATATGTCGAATCATTTCAGCAACGACAAGTCGGTTTTGCCTATAGCTGTGCCCCCGCAACCTGGGAACTTCACTTCCCAAACGGTACTGGTTTTGCTGTTCGGCGAGAGATTTTACAGCAATATGTATCGGCAATTGAACAGGGAACGCTTCAGACTATGGGGCGTCAAGGCAAGAGCCTCGCGAGTGCCGAAGACGTCCAAATTGTCTGGGAAGGTTTCAAGCTTGGTTTTGCTGCTGGCATGGTACCTGAACTTCGTTGTAATCATTTAATTACCGCAGACAAAGCTAACCTTTCCTACCTTAAGCGTTTGCACTTTGGCACAGCTTCGAGCTATGTTCCTGCACTGCTGGAGTCTTTTCCTGAGCAATTGGCTAAATTGGGCAAACCTCCTGGTGCGGTTCATGTTTATAGACTGTTTGCAAAGTTCTTGCTCAAAATGGCCCTACGTCCCCAACAACGTCTTGAAATTCAGATCAAATTTGCCGGTAATTTGGGCGAATGCTACGGCCACGCTCGAGCTTTTCAATCTCCACATTCTCATCAGTTTCTATCCTTAGCCATATTGCTCCAACTAGTCTAAACTTGCCAATCACCTAAATTATTATTGGGTACTTTCTAGAATTCCCTACTCCACCTTTATATGTTTTCTAATCTTTCCAACTCCTGATTTAGATACCTATACTGAATACAATGAACTCCCAAGCTCAAATAGTTTTTATTCATCAAGGAAACAGTTGGTATCTACCTTATGTTTTATGTCAGGCAAAGTTCTCCAATCCAAACTCTAATATTTCTTTAATAGGTGATGAACTTGCTCTTCAATCATTACCAAGCATTAAGGGAATTCATACTGAATCTCTAGAAGATTTGGAATGCGACTTTACGCAAACCTTCAGGCAAAACTATTGTCATATGTCTTCGAATTCAAGAGACTATGAACTCTTTTGCTGGCTTAGATGGTTTTACCTATTGGAATACATGCGTAAGCATAGCATTTCCAATAGTGTTTACTGTGATTCCGATGTACTTCTTTA
>JANMRU010000496.1:0-2297 GCA_031388585.1 Pseudanabaena sp. SOY_30_concoct_251
CCTCGTGGTGAATGGAATGATTAGGGATGCTAGATGACACTTAAGCCAGTATATATAGTTGGTGCCGGCCCTGGAGACCCAGATCTGATCACGGTTAAAGGTAGAGATATCCTGGCGCAGGCAGATGTTGTAGTTTATGCTAACTCTCTTGTGCCCACTCAAATGCTCGATGTTTGTCGCTCCGATATCGAGAAGGTTCCTACGGCTAATAAAACATTAGAAGAAATCCTTTTTCTGGTTATTGAGAGAGTGCGATCGCATAAATTAGTAGTCCGTTTGCATGATGGTGACCCTAGTCTTTACGGCGCTATTCACGAACAGATTGTTGCTTTTAATGAAGCTGAGATTGCATTCGAAATTATCCCAGGAGTTAGTGCCTATCAACTGGCGGCGGCTCGTCTGCAAGTGGAGCTGACAATTCCAGAACTGGTGCAGACTATCATTCTGACCCGCATAAGTGGGCGCACTCATGTCCCAGCCCGAGAGGAATTATCTAGCCTAGCAGCACACCGTGCTTCCCTGTGCTTGTACCTCAGCGCTCGGCACGTAGAGAATGCGCAAGCAAAATTGCTAGAGCACTATCCGGCTGATACCACTGTGGCAATTTGTTTTCGGCTTGGATGGCCTGACGAAAAAATCTTACTTGTACCGCTTTCTGAAATGGCAACAGCAACTAGTCAAGAAGATTTAATTCGCACCACCATGTACTTGATTAGTCCAGCTCTAGGTAATGTCAAAGGGCGATCGCGACTTTATCATCCCGAACACGACCACTTATTTCGACCAACGAACAAAAAAGCATAGCTATTCGCTACGCTTCTGTATATTGCGATTAGAAAATCGTTAAAGCTTAACTTCAATATCAACACCAGCGGCCAAATCTAGCTTCATCAATGCGTCAATAGTTTTGGCAGAGGGCTGATAAATATCGATGATGCGGCTATGCGTGCGGGTTTCAAAATGTTCGCGCGAATCTTTATCGACGTGGGGAGATCTCAATAAGCAATAGATCCGACGGCGAGTAGGTAGAGGGATAGGACCGATCGCGGTGGCGTTAGTACGGTTTGCCGTTTCCACAATCTTTTCGCAGGAAGTATCTAAAAGCTTGTGATCGAAAGCCTTTAGGCGAATTCGGATTTTTTGTTGTTGTAAAGTTGACATTTCTAGGAATAAAGTTTACGGGCTAGGGACTAGAATTGGCCAGGAGATCAGGTAGTAAAACCATAGCCCCTAGCCACAAACTCTGAATAAGAGATTTACTTGATAATTTTGGTTACAACGCCCGAACCAACGGTACGGCCGCCTTCACGAATCGCAAAACGCATTTCCTGCTCGATCGCGATCGGGTGAATCAGTTCAACAGTCATCTTGACGCGATCGCCAGGCATAACCATCTCAGCATTGCTACCATCATCAGCGGTGAAAGCTACGATTGTTCCAGTCACGTCAGTAGTACGAACATAAAACTGAGGACGATAGCCAGAGAAGAATGGAGTCTTACGACCACCTTCTTTCTCTGTCAAAATGTAGACTTGCGACTCAAACTGAGTGTGAGGCTTGATCGAACCTGGCTTAGCCAATACCATGCCGCGTTCAACATCCGCCTTCTGGATACCACGCATCAACACGCCAATGTTATCCCCAGCTAGTCCTTCTTCCAATACCTTTTGGAACATTTCTAGACCAGTGACGGTAGTACTGCGAGTATCACGGATACCGACCATTTCGATGTTCTCGCCAATCTTGACCTTGCCGCGTTCGATTCTACCAGTAGCAACAGTGCCACGACCGGTGATCGAAAATACGTCTTCTACTGCCATCAGGAAAGGCTTGTCCACAGCACGCTCAGGCGTAGGGATAAAGCTATCAACCGCTTCCATGAGCGCGTAAATCTTGTCAACCCAAGGATCTTCACCCTTCTTGATTTTAGGGTTGGCAGTCAAAGCCTCTACCGCTCTCAAGGCAGATCCTCTCACGATGGGAATGCTGTCGCCATCAAAGTCGTAGGAGGAGAGCAACTCACGCACTTCTAGTTCAACTAGCTCGACTAACTCATCTTCTCCTTCCATTTGATCTTCTTTATTAAGAAAAACAACAAGGTTAGGAACGCCTACCTGACGAGCCAACAGAATGTGCTCGCGGGTCTGTGGCTCTGGACCATCGGCCGCAGAAACTAGTAGAATTCCACCGTCCATCTGTGCTGCCCCAGTGATCATGTTTTTAACATAGTCAGCGTGCCCGGGGCAGTCAACGTGGGCATAGTGGCGGTTCGCTGTGGAATATTCGACATGCGAAGT
>JANMRU010000497.1:0-2296 GCA_031388585.1 Pseudanabaena sp. SOY_30_concoct_251
CCCAGGTCTCGCCGCGATCGCGTGAACGGTACAGAGACTGCGCGCCGAAGTAGACCGTGTCGGCATCGTGAGGCGAGATGAGGATCGGCGCCAGCACCTGCATGCGCAGTGGATCCTCGCCTGCGGCCACCGGCGGTCTGATGTCTTTGTCGAACTCTGTGCCAATCCTGAGATCCGGCTCGATATCAATGCCCATGCCGCTGTCGTAGATACGGCAATCGGAGATACGCATATGCCGCGTCTCGTGAACTGCGATGCAGGCGCGCACGTGGGCGTAGACTTCGCAGTTCTCGATCGTGATATTGCGGCAGGCGAGCCTCGTGCCTTCAAAGGCGGCCCGCACGCTGATCCCGTCCGTCCAGCCGTGATGGATTCGCATCTGGCGGATTGTCACGTGCATACTATTGCTGATGGTGACACAGTGACCGCCGGGTTCGGATACGCCAGCATCCTGGGTCAACTGATCCGCGTTGCCATTGATCTCAAAGCCTTCGAGACACACGTTAGCGCAGTCTTGGATAAAGAACGGGCACACCATGTGTTGGTCAGACGAGCCATCGGGAAGTAGGGCCAAGTGAACATTCCCTGTGAGGTTGAGTTTGGCTCCATAACCAACCAACCATAGACCTTCGCACCCCTCGAACTTGAAATCCTCCGGACCAATTCCTGTCCAACCACCAGGCCCCGCAACGGCCACCTTGTCGATCTTGTAGATGCCAGACGGGACTAACCCGATTCCTCCGCCAGCTTTTGAGATGGCGATCGACCAGTCCTTGAATGCCTGCCAGGAACTGTCGTTGCCAGTCGGGTCAGCTCCGAAATCCAGGACGTTGAAGAAGGGATCTCGGCGGATCCATGGGAGATCGGTCGTATCGATGACGATCGTGACCTGCGCCCTGAGGGACCACTCCGTGTGCGGGTTGGTCTTGCCCTCGGAAACCCGCACGACATCTTCCGGCTCGACAGTTTCCGCATTAGGCCGCGCAAGGAGAAGCGCTGGCGAGCCTGGATTTGGGTTTGACTGGACTTCGTAAATACCATTCTCCGAAAGGTGCAGGTTGTCCTGATCTTTTACAAGAACGCGATCGCCTTCAGCAAGTGTAACTCCATCGATCTTCCCATCGACCGGAATCTTGGGCGGGGAGGCAAGATTCTCGGTTGTCGCCACCTTTACCGGGTCTTTCCACGTCGTTGCCATGACACACCTCTTTTCGATATAAGTACTTACGTAGTCAACACGGAAGTCCGGCTACCATAATTTTTTACAGACAAACCGTACATCAAGGATCTAGCTTTAGCAGGGATAGCGTTATTTCCGACGCAGTCTACTAAACAGATCGCCTGTAGGTTGGGTTGACCGTCAGGAAACCCAACTATTCCAAACCTTTTAAGCCTCGAAAAGGCGATCGCGACTAACATTCTTCAGTGAGTAGTTGGCACGCCTTCGTGTTACCGTTCGCGCAGCTTCGTCTCAGACCGAGGCACAGCTTCCTCTCGGCAATATCGGCTGGGCTACTACCGCTGCTGCTACCACCGCCGAAAAAGGCAGCATCAGCGTCAATGCGTGCCATCCACTCACCGATAAAGTTCATCTCCATCCACTTACTGGTAAAGCCTAGCTGAGGTATCACATTTAACCCAACTTCTGTATGGATAAAGTTGCTTGAACGATAAGGAGTTACGGAGTTGTAAAGCGTAGCTTCAGCGGTGAATCCTGGCATGTTCATTTTAATTACTCCTTTGGTTGAGTTGAAGATCATAGTAACGAAACACCTGCGTGACCAGGAATGGGAATTCCTTAGTCGTATTTACGCGCATTACTCCGCTCAAAGACTCGGATGGACAATACCGCTTTGTCTACCATTGATGATTTGTTTATTGATGGTAGACAAATCATGTATTCACCCTACTGATCCTTCTCCCATTGGTGCTACACCTTGCTCAGTTAACTGTGAACCAGCTTTAGAGAGAGTTTGTCGCACTCTTCCGTGAGCTTATTAGCATTCATTTAAACACTCTCGCAGGCGGCTTACATTTCCATGACTGTTGAAGCTACGGTAGCAAGCACCTCTACAGCGAACTTCAGGCCAATTAGAAGGAAATTGTGGGGTCTGAATGGGAATATTATCTGTATAGCCTTCAACCACAATAGGATAGGGTATGTCTTTTATTTTACCTGCCAGTTGCAATAATTTAACCATAGCATCAGCCTTCAACTCGGACTCTCCTGAATTAAATAAAGAACCGGCTTTAATTTCAAGCTCAACCAGCGCGACCCCAGCCAGAGCAGCGTCGA
>JANMRU010000511.1:0-6076 GCA_031388585.1 Pseudanabaena sp. SOY_30_concoct_251
GAAGAAATCAATATCGCTGATGCCGAAAAATTACAGGAAAAGATCCTGTCGGCCAAGTTTGACTTTGATGACTTTCTCAAAAATACCCGCAGGATGAAAAGTATGGGTTCATTTGGCAGTCTGATGAAAATGATCCCCGGTGTCAAAATTAATGACGCCCAGCTTCAGGAAGCGGAAAAGCAACTTAAGCGTTGCGAAGCCATGATCGCTTCTATGACCAAGCAAGAGCGGCAAGATCCGGATCTGATTGCCAGAAGCCCTACCCGCAAGCAGCGCATTGCCAAAGGTTCTGGCTATGCCACACAAGACGTTACCAAGTTAGTTGCTGATTTTCAGCGGATGCGCGGCATGATGCAACAAATGGGGCAAGGCAAAATGCCTAACATGCCTGGAATGCCCAGTTTTCCTGGAATGCCTACTCCAGGTGCAGCACCTAATATGCCGCCCGGAGCAACCTATGGCAAAAAGAAAAAGAAGAAAAAAGGTTTTGGTGAATTGTGATTTGTTACCAGTTAATCGCCCGATAGCAATCCTATCTGAATTGTAAGTTGGGGGATGCGCCCCCACCCCCCACGAAGGGGCTTCACCCCTAAACAAATAAAAACTGATTGTGATAGATTTGGTCATTTGTTATGGGTAAAGCACCCAACAAACAAAAAGAATCTGCTAAACTTAAAAATCGCAACCTATTAAACCCTTTCGAGGGTTGATTTAAAAACACACAAAATACATGGTTAAGTTGAGACTAAAGCGCTTCGGCAAAAAGCGCGAGCCAAGCTATCGCATTGTTGCCATGCAGAGTACTACTCGGCGTGATGCCCGCCCCCTAGCAGAATTGGGGATCTATAACCCACGTACCCATGAAACACGTCTGAATGTTCCAGCGATCGTGGAAAGACTCAAGCAAGGCGCACAGCCAACTGATACAGTGCGTCGGATTCTAGATAAAGCAAAGGTTTTTGATTTAGTGCGTGCCTGATTACATCGCTCTCGTTAAATTTCTTATAGAGCCCTTGCTAGAACATCCAAGCGCTCTTACATTCGATTGCGAAAAAAATTCCGCAGGCGATCGCCTGCGGATTCGCATAGCCTTTGATGCATTGGACAAAGGGAGAGTTTTAGGTCGCCATGGGCGGAATATCCAAGCCATCCGCACACTGATAACTACAACAGCACAATCTGCCAGTCAGGTTGTGCATCTTGATGTTTTCGACCCTAATCCCACTGAGAAACATGCGGATCAAGAAGAGGCTCGCAGTCATAGCCGTAGCAGTGTGCCAGCGCCCAGGCGAAAAAGTGTCGAATGACTATCAGTGCTGAAATTATTTGCGTCGGTACAGAGCTATTGCTGGGAGAAATACTCAATAGCAACGCTCAATACTTGGCTGAGCAGCTAGCCAGACTCGGTATACCTCACTTTTATCAAACTGTTGTAGGGGATAACCCCGAAAGACTGCAAAAAATAATCGCGATCGCCGCAGGGCGTAGCAATCTAATTATCACTACTGGTGGGCTTGGACCTACGCCCGACGATCTGACTACAGAAGCGATCGCGGATTTTTTTGATACAGATTTAGTCGAACGACCAGAGATTTGGGCTGATATTCAGCAGAAATTTGCCCATTCCAGAGTCCAAATTACTGAGAACAACCGCAAGCAGGCATTCTTGCCCGAGGGCGCAGAAATATTACCCAATCCAGTTGGTACGGCTCCAGGCATGATTTGGCAGCCTCGGCCTGGATTGTTGATTCTTACCTTTCCGGGTGTACCCTCAGAGCTTTATGCCATGTGGGAAGCGACAGTACCTGAATTGTTGCACAGGCAAGGCTGGGTGCAGGGAACATTTCACTCAAAAGTATTACTGTACTGGGGGATTAGCGAGTCTGCCCTGGCAGAACGCGTCGGGCGCTTCTTTGACCTTGCTAACCCCACAGTTGCCCCCTATGCAAACTATAGTCAGGCTCGCTTGCGAATTACTGCCCATGCCAGTACAGAAGCAGAAGCTTTAGAACTAATTGCTCCCGTTGAAGCGGAAATTCTTCAGCTAACTGGAGACTATTGCTATGGCTCAGATAACGACACGCTAGCTAGTGTTGTCGGCCAATATTTGAGACTGCATCGCCAAACTCTTGCTATTGCCGAATCATGTACTGGTGGATGGTTAGGTGAAATGATTACGGAAGTACCTGGCAGTTCGGACTATTTTCTAGGTGGCATCATTAGTTATAGCAATGCGGTCAAGGTTAATCAGTTAGGTGTTTCTAGTGATGATTTAGCTCAGCACGGAGCAGTTAGTGAAGTAGTAGCCATACAGATGGCATTGGGCGTAAAACAAAATCTGCAAAGTGATTGGGGCATAAGCATAACTGGGATCGCTGGTCCAGATGGCGGTTCTGAGTCTAAGTCGGTAGGTTTAGTGTATATCGGGATTTCTGACCCTGATGGCAAGGTGCTGGCGATCGCGCATCAATTTAGTCCGTCTAGAGGAAGAAATTGGGTCAGAAGAGTGAGTACTTACTCAGCATTAGATCTTTTAAGGAAAAGATTTGTTATGATGAGTAAATAAACTTGTCAGGTCGTGATAGGGAGCTGCTAATAGTGAAATCTATCAAGAAGATATTAAAGAAATTAGGTGAAATGTTTGATCGAGTGCTTGAGGCTTTAATTGGCCAAAGGCAGCCAGAGCATCAACTAGTTCCAATCCCAGTAAGAAGTAATTCTCGTCGCGCTAGGCTGAGTCGGTAGTCTGCTGAGAGAATAATTTGATCGCGGCATTTTTAGCTGTAACTTCCCTGCGACTGTTAGATCTAAGATTTTGTTCAGGCTTACGTAAGCTTTTGGCATTTTACTCGATCAGCAGTCAACCTATAATTAGCTGTCGTAGCTAGTTTTAAACTTCAAATCAAACATTTAATAATTTTTCTTGGCATTAGACTTCTTTAAATACAATCAAAATTTATATATATCGGTTAGCTTTTATTTGTTTAGGAGTAAACGGGTGAAACCTCTTTAATTGGGGCTTTGCTCCCAACCCCCAATTTGCAGTTCATCCAGTGATTGCTATACTCAATTTCTGCTAAGAGATGGTCTTATTGGGTCAATCGATAGTAGAATCTAACCTGCGCCTAATGCTTAATTATTAATTTTTTGCTACGGCGGTTATCTGTGTGAATTGCGTGTATGCAATGTAACGAGTGCCAACCTCTACAAATAATTTAGAGAAATGTACTTGACTTATACCCAATCGCGTAGATAATTCTGGAGAGATATTACACCCAATCCACTGCTTGACTCTATGGCTAGGTACACCCAACATTATGTTATTAAGATTTTGCCTGAAAAGCTTCGTCAAGCCATAAGTGACAGCCTTGAGTCCTGCAAACTGAGTATCACTTACAGCACTGATGATTATATAAGGGCGCAAGAGAAAGCGGGAAGCGTGGCTTTTTCGCAATTGGTTACTGTGGAGATTTTGATCCATCAGTCTTCGGACGTGGAGGGGCAAATCAAGTTAACCAGTGTCACAAAAAATGAGGAGTTACCGCTAAGGGTTAACAATCACTGTCATGATGTAGCTGACATAGTTAGCAAAGCATTTTCAAGTAATAAAAGCTGGAAAGTGGTAGAAAGCATTCCAGGTTAGGTAGAGTAGGCTTTTTTGTCTAGATGAGTACGTATAATCGTGTTTTTGCAGAGAACCGTCAGGCCAGGTTCAATTATGAGATTCTAGAGACCTTTGAAGCGGGAATTGAGTTACTAGGGACTGAGGTTAAATCAATCAAAACTGGCCAAGCTAATTTACGCGATGCCTTTGCGCTGATTCGTAATGGTCAAGTGCTGCTTTTAAATGTATATGTGGCACCTCATAAGACTACTAGTGCCATTTTTAACCATGAGCCCACGCGCACGCGGCGATTGCTTCTGCACAAGCAAGAAATTCGCAAGTTAATTGGCAAGGTTCAGCAGAAGGGGCTGACTATGGTGCCATTAAAGCTGTATCTCAAAAATGGTTGGATTAAGGTTGATGTGGCACTTGTACGTAATAAGAAACTCTACGACAAGCGTGAAGATGTGAAGAAACGCGATGACAAGCGAGAAATGGACAGGGCAACTAAGATAGGATAGCAGCGTTAGCTGCTTGGCTTGATTGTTGGTTATAGGTATAAAGAAAACTATGGATCAACTAACCTCACCTTTAGACACTCCAGTTCGTCTGATTACTATTCCTGTTAGTCACTATTGCGAAAAGATTCGATGGGCGCTGACGCGATTACAAATTCCCTTTGTAGAGGAGCGTCACATGCCACCATTTCATCGATTTGCGACGCGGCGTTTGGGGCAGAAACTGTCGCCTAAGCAAGCTACGGAGACAGAGCGCAACATGTCGCCGATTAATCGATTTGTCTCCAGAATCGTCGGTGGTCAGTCAGTGCCAGTTTTGGTCACGCAAACAGATATCCTCAGAAACTCAGAAGAGATTTTAAGATACATAGATGCGATCGCGCCCGAGCCGCAGAAACTTTATCCCATCAATCCTCAGCATCAGATGCAAGTTGAGGAACTTGTGACTTCTTTTGACTCAGTGCTTGGCCCTTTGGTTCGTCAATGGACATACTCGTTTCTCATGGAACAACCAAACCTAATTAAGCCGCTTTGGTGCGAGGGCGTTCCCTGGTTCGAGCGTCAGTTATTTCCAATTGTATTCCCGTGGATGCGTTCCAACGTACGGCAAATGTATGATATTAGTGATACCTCGGCGATCGCTGCTCACGCCCAAATCTGCGAGATTTTTGAAGCAGTTGGGAAGTTACTTGCCGATGGACGGAGTTATCTAGTTGGAAATCGTTTCTCAGCTGCCGATCTAACATTTGCTACCCTTGCGGCCGCTGTAGTTGTGCCAGAAGGTTATGGCGTGAAGCTTCCAGACTTAGATCGATTACCCTTCAAAATGACTTCTAGCATTCAGGCATTTCGAGAAACAGTAGCTGGTAAATTTGTCTTACGCTTATATGAAGAGCATACCAGCAATGTCAGATCTGGTAAGCCAAGTTAGAAGTAAGTTATTGCAGTGCTGGGCATTATTTCAACTCCAGCAACCATTGACAACAGACTCTCATTGCTGCACTTCTGCCTTGAGTAAGTGCGATCGCCACAAAGCGTGGAATTGCTTCGGTAATTTTTAGATTTGGGACTGTGGGACTAATTTCGGTCTTATTATAGCGATCGCCATGCAGAGTGTAAATTGATAACTGGCGATCGCTATAACACCATAGTTCCCCAATTTTTAGAGCTTCATAGGCTTTTAGTTGGGTGATTGAAGTGACATCTACTTCTACTGCCAGATCGGGAGGAGGATCGATAGTTAGATCGATTCTGCGTTTGCCGACCATTTTGTGATGATTTTCGATATAAAAACAAGTATCAGGTTCAATCCCACTTTTCATGTCCTGTCTTTTAAACGTTGTCGAACCAAAGCATTCAAAATCAAGTTCGATTGTATCTAAAATCAGTTTAACAAAATCCCCAATTAGTTCTTTGTCAACTTCATGTTCAGGTAAAGGCATCCGCATCTCTAATATGCCATCAAAATAAGCCACGCGAGTGGCGCGATGTTCGCCCAGCTCTGCTAAAATTGCTTCAAATTCTTGCCAGCAAAGATCGTGTAAACGCAATCTTTGCCCTTCTGGAATTTCTAGCTGTCGTATTGCTAGTTGTACTGTCATCGCGTCACAGGTTATCTTCTCTCTTCAAACTACTCTTTGTCTATACCAATCATAGCAAGCACTCAAAAGGTTTGGATCTTGATCTAACCTTACCTTATCCGTCTAGAGAACCAGCGCAGGGAAAGCGAACTGAGCACAACACTGACGGAACTAAAAGCCATCGCTAAACCTGCCATCATTGGATTCATCAGAATACCGAACTGAGGATAGAGAATTCCAGCGGCAATCGGAATGCTCAGAGTATTATAGGCAAATGCCCAGAACAAATTCTGGCGAATTTTAGAGAATGTAGCGCGACTTAGTTCGATCGCTGCCACCACATCCGTAATGCCCTGTCGCATCAGCACAATATC
>JANMRU010000512.1:0-1925 GCA_031388585.1 Pseudanabaena sp. SOY_30_concoct_251
GGCTGAACGAATTTCAAAAGACATCTTTACTTGGTTTAAGTGGCGTAGCCGCCCTTTACATGATAGCAACTGGGAATGCGTACTGGAACATCATGGTAAAGGAACACATCCTAGTGATGTGGTTTTTTACTACAATGATCCTTATACAGGGAAAATTCTGTACCTAAATACAGATCTTAAAAGCTACAAAGCAAGCAGCATCACCAAGACACAACTAGAGAAGGCTTTGGAGTCTCTCAGCCTGTCAGTAGAATGCGCAAATATCAGTCAAGATTGGCAGCAAAAATTCTCGCTCTCTCATGCAGGTTCTTCTGGGAGCATGTCACTTTATTGAGAGATTAAATTATTGAGATAGGCAGAGCGTTGGGCAAGGACTTGAGGGACATTTTCAGCCAACCACTGTGCCCCTGATATCTGGATACGGCGGTCAATCTGTTTAATGGCGGACTCTACTGCACCGGAACCAATAGAGCAGATACCTTCGGCTTGGTAGTAATCATAATTCACAATTCTGAGGCGATGATGCTCAAGATATTGACAGAAGTTCTTTGCCTGCTTGCGTTTAGAGTCGATAAATAGAGCAATCGTCTCATCCACTTTTCCCGCCCATAGCAGGGTTTCAGCTTGTCGTAGACGTTTGATCGAACCTCCTACTTTCTGAAGATTTTGATTGAGATGATACCAGTCGAGAATTTCACGACGTTCCTCAGGTAAAGTCAGTTGAGCAATAATATTCCATATGCCATCATGGCCATCCCCAAGACAGGTCAGAGGATTAGCTAAGGGTTGCGCTTTGACCCATTCAATCATTGATAGATTGTTTCGGAAATTTGCAACCATGCCCTGATCTGTATCAATGGCCTTGTAATCTCGCCAAATTGAAGGCTCACCCACCACCTGTGTGCGCAATCGAACTTTCCCCCCATCGACACAGGCTTCAGTAATGGCGACCTCAGGCGTGGGCATAGGGAAGGCATAGTTTTGGACCAGTCGTTGTTGGGTCTTAGCGCTGACCTTCATCCCTGTCAACATTTCCACATCTGCCTCCGTATGGGCATAACTGACATTTGCACTGATTCGCAAACAGCACAATTCCAAGTATGGGCTAATTTGTTTGCCCTTGCTCACCCCCAAAATAAGTGCTTGCTTACTGCTGAGTGGTAGATTGCCTAAGATACTTTTCATACTGCGCGAGTATCCATCGCTTGTGCCTGTAACGCCTGCGATAAAAAAACTCCTATTTGTGGGCTGACATGTTCTTGGACTTGCTCTCGAATTACAACTTCAATCTCCGCAAGATTTGTCATCTGACTTTTATCGGCATCTCCATACAGGATTTTTGCAATCTCCTGAACGTGCTTTTCCAGTGCCTGCTTCTTTTCGGGAGTCATCTCTATTTCCTCTACAGTATGTCTTTGCTCTCTATTATCCAATACCGTTCGGTTAAGGAAAAATCATTAGGTTTGGTTAACGCAAAAATGCGGCATCCAGCCTGTTGTCCAAGGCTAATAAGAACTTATCCGAACAATATTGCTCTATTATCCTTCTTCTCTCGAAAAAGTGACATGCTCCCGTTCTTAACAGATCAAAGAACCGTACATCTGCGCCACTCACCTTGCGAACGTCCAGCCCTTTTACTTGCCAATACAAGTGACGATCAGGCACAGTCCCTTGGCGATATAACTTCTCTGGGTGCTCAAGAACTCAAAAGCCAAATTGACCTCTGGATAGACTTTGCAGCTAAAGATTTACCTCTTTCTGGCAACCAACTTAACTATTGGCGTAAAGCAATCGCTAGCTTACAAAAGGTAAGTTCACAAAGTTTAGAACAATTTGCTGAATATTTGGTTGAGGTGTGGGCGATCGTCACTGCCCGTCATCACGTTGTAGAACCCGGGAGGACCCCAGGCCTCGAAGCGCCAGCC
>JANMRU010000002.1:0-8237 GCA_031388585.1 Pseudanabaena sp. SOY_30_concoct_251
CCTTCGCAACAGATTGGCGTTGGATGTTGGAACGAGAAGATAGCCCCTGGTATCCCACCATGCGCCTATTTCGGCAGCCAAAAGCAGGAGATTGGGCGAGTGCGATCTCGATGGTCAGGGATGCCTTACATAACCATATGACAAACTCATTTAGTCTACAGTTAGAGCCTGTAATTAATACCTCTATTGCCACCCAAATAGAGGAGAGATATGAACTCTTATCAGCCGATCGAACAGATAACTTGAACCCAGATGCTCTGCTTAATGAAGCGATCGCGCTTCACCAGGCAGGCAATTTAACCGAAGCGGCAGCTTTATACAACGAAATTCTTCAGCACCAGCCGCAGCACTTTCATGCTTTACACATGTTGGGAGTAATTGCCACTCAATCTAACCAGTTGGAAACTGGCATTGCATATTTCCAAAAAGCCCTAGAACTTAATCCGTCCGATGCTGTGGCTCACTCTTTTCTCGGTCTTGCCCTACTTACACAAGGCGATCTTCAAAACGGATTTCGAGAATATGAATGGCGCTGGCAAAATCCAATATTTTTGTCTCAACATCCCACATTGCCATATACGCAACCACAATGGGATGGTGGTAATTCCCTTAGTCAGACACTTTTAATCTATTGCGAGCAAGGCTTTGGTGATGCTATCCAATTTTGTCGATATATTCCTTTGGCAAAGAACAAAGTCAAAAATATAATTGTCGATTGCCCCGAACCGCTAAGACGGCTGTTTAGATCGTTTACATCGATTCCAGGAATTGCGATCGCCGCGCCAAATCTTCCTCTGACTGCTTTCGATGTACATATTTCCTTAATAAGTCTGCCTCAAGTTCTCAAAACTACGCTCGAAACAATTCCCGCACAAGTCCCATATCTGTCAGGTTTGGATACAAGCGATCGTGCAGATATCCCGAGCCAACCAAATCAATTAAAAGTCGGTCTAGTTTGGGCTAGTAAAGTCAATCATGCTACGGCTCCTAACCGCACTTGTGCGCTGAACGAACTCAACGCACTTATGGATATTCCTGGTGTTAGTTTCTATAGTTTGCAAAAGGAAAAAAGCGATCGCGATCGCGAGGTATTTGCTCAATGGTTGCAAAAATACCCAGGTAAAATCCAAGATCTAAGCGATCGCTTGGACGATTTTGCAGATACAGCGGTAATTTTGGAGCAGTTAGACCTGCTGATTTCTATTGATACTGCGGTTGCACATTTAGGAGGTGCCTTAGCGAAATCCACATGGCTTTTATTACCCTTTGCCCCAGATTGGCGGTGGATGTTAGATCGAGAAGATAGTCCGTGGTATCCTACAATGCGCCTATTCCGCCAGCAAGAACAGGGCAATTGGCAGGAACCAATCGCCAGAGTCGCTGCTGATTTAGCGAATTTAGTAGAAACAAATCAGGCGAATATACATCATGATTGGAATCACATGTCACTTTATGCTCCAAATAAAATCGAGATAGGAATTGGTTGGTCGATTGGTGCGCCGATCGGCTGGGGAGTATTTGGCCTGAATTTAGCACTACAGATGCTGAAAACCAAAAAATTTGAACCGTATTTATTGACTGAATCATTTCGAGGTGATGGATTCTTTAATCCATTACATCAAAAACTTCTAAACTCAGCGATCGCCAAGCAACAGGAAATGCAGAAAATCATTACCCAAAATCCTGGCCGATCTATCTACATAGATATCCCAATCTTACACGCTCTAGACAATATAACGCTTGCGAGTAAAACACCTCACATTAAAGGAAAACACAACTTTGGTTATATTTTCTTTGAAGGTGCGTATTTCAATCCAGAAGCTATTGACACAGCTCGGGGATACGATCTGATTTTGGCAGGCTCGAAATGGAACGCTGACAAGTTAACGAACTGTGGACTTACGAACGTCTGCCATGTTATTCAAGGTATCGACCCAACTATCTTTCATCCGGCTCCGCGTTCAAATTTATTTGGCGATCGCTTCGTCATTTTCTCAGGCGGCAAACTGGAATACCGTAAGGGGCAAGATATTGTGGTGGCGGCGTTTAAGATTTTCCAAGCTCGTCATCCTGATGCGCTATTGCTAACTACCTGGCATAATTTCTGGCCGCAATTTATGGCAGGCATAGATCTCAATGGCTATGTCGCCGGGATGCCCGCTGTTGGAACTCACGGCAAACTCGAAATCGAGAAATGGTTAGTTGATAATGGGTTGCCAGCAGAATCGTTTATCGATTTGGGGCTAATACCTAATCATGTTACACCGCAGATTTTACGCGAAGCAGATGTAGCATTATTCCCCAACCGCTGCGAAGGTGGCACTAACCTGGTGGCAATGGAATGTCTCGCCTGCGGCGTTCCCACTATCCTCTCGGCGAATACAGGACATCTAGACTTGATCGATGATTCCCATTGCTATCCTCTAAATAATCAAAAGCCCGTAAATCCGCATCCTCATTTCACTAGTGTAGAAGATTGGGGAGAATCTGACGTTAATGAAGTTGTTGAGATCCTTGAGTGTATATACTCCGATCGCGATCGTGCTAAACGGAAAGGTCATAAAGCAGCTGTATTTATGCAAGAACTAACCTGGGAAAACCAAGTGCAGCGGATTCTGAACAAAATTATGCCACTAACCCTGGGTGCTACGATATGAACACAATCATAATCACAGCCGCTGATTCGAACTATTTTGAACTGGTACAGGGCACAATTCTTTCGATCCGCGATCGCCCCCAATCAAAAAATATCGCAATTGGATTCTTCGATCTTGGTTGTAATTCGGAGGAATTACGATGGTTGCAGGAGCATGTAAACCATATCAAACAACCTAAGTGGGAATTTAACTTCCCCGCTAGAAATACCGTGCCAAAATACATAAATGGTTTATTAGCACGTCCATTGTTACGCCAATATTTCCCCGACTTTGATGTATATCTCTGGATTGATGCCGATGCCTGGATACAAGACTGGTACGCTGTGGAGCTATTTATACTTGGGGCTGCGCGCAAGGGCTTAGCAATTGCACCTGAGATGGATCGCTCCAGCACATGGCAATATGGTGGAAGGTCTAAATTTTTTACATGGACGACGAATCGCTACAAGTCTTTTTTTGGCGATCGCGTTGCCGAGAAGCTTGGGATGTATCCCATGTTAAATGCTGGAGTTTTTGCCCTCCATAAGGATGCACCTCATTGGGAGGTATGGCATGAATTACTCAATCTTGGTTTGCAAAACTGTGCGAATATCATGACCGATCAATTTGCCCTCAATTATGCTGTGTACGATCGCGATCTGTTTGATCGCACAGAGATGCTGCCAGCCTGGTGCAACTGGCTATGCACGCACGCTCTCCCACTTTTAGATTGCGACAAATATATTTTGGTTGAGCCTTATTTACCTCACACTCCAATTGGAATCTTACATATTGCGGGGGGGATAGATAAAATTGATAGGTTGCAACTGTCTACAACAGCAGACGGAACAGTAAAAGCGATCGCGCGCTATCGAGACTTCAAAAAACAACGAGAAAGAGCTGTTACTCTTCAAGATAAAGCCAAGAACTCTTCTCTGGTTTTGGGCGATTATATCTCTCAAGGCTTCGATCTTATTTGTCCAGATCCTTGTCTGCCAAATATAATAACTCGCAATTCCAGCATTGATACTCGTTCATACCAGCACAATCAGTATGTCGATCGCCGTCATCCCGACATACCACTACTTAGTCGCGACGAGGCGCTGATTCTCTACAATATCGCGCTCCAATATAAGGGCAGGCAAGGATTGCTGATCGGGGCGCAGATGGGTTGGTCATTGTGTCATATGGCGATCGCTGGTTTAGAAATAGATGTACTCGATCCGATTTTAGGAAATAACGAAATTCTCCAAGACATCATGGCATCAATCAATTCTGCCAAAGAAGTTTTTGGGACGATCTCTCAAGTTACATTGGTTCCTGGTTCTGGCAGCAGTGCGATCGCAGAGTTAGGCACTCAGTTACAACATCGCTGGTCGCTAATATTTGTAGATAGTAGCTGGGATGTATCATCTACGCTCCAGTATGCGATCGCCTGCGAGAAATATGCGGAACCTAATGCCACGATTATATTTCGGAACATGATTTCTACTACTGTTTGCCAAGGTTTTGACTACCTTAAAGGCAAGGGATGGCGAACCAGGATTTACCTAACTACCTCCATAATTGGCGTAGCATGGCGAGGTAAAATTGAACCTGTCGGACACCAAAGCGATCCCCAAATCGCATGGGAACAGCCAAAACATCTTGAAGATTATGTAGCGATCGAGCATGAATAGAGAATTATGAGTATACTTTTGGAAGATTGGGAAGAATCTAATATTCTGGGAGTTGCAGAAATTAGCGGATTAGCTATTGCAGGTTATCAAACCAATTGTTGATAATTCTGCAAAATCAAAAAACTAGTAAGAACACAATAACAATAAGTCCTATGGTTGTCATGGAAAATATCAAAAATTCACAGAATCGAATTGACTCCTTTGTCGTTATTGTCCCCGTCTATAACTGTGAAAAGGTTATTGTTCGAACCTTAGATAGTATTTGTCAAAGCATTCAATTTTTCCAAGAAAACTATCCCCATGCCCAAAGCGTTAAAGCCGAAATAGTGGTTGTTGATGATAGTTCAAGCGATAATACTTTGGCTACTGTTATTGCTTTCGCCAATAAAAAAGCCAATCAAGGTCTATTCAAGATAGTTCAGCATAAAAGAAATCGTGGTGCTGGGGCGGCAAGAAACACAGGAGTAAAACACTCTCAAGGGAAAATCTTGCTTTTTTGTGATGGCGATGATTTGTTCTTACCTGCGCATATTCTCGTTTGTTTTATGGGTTTACAAGGAAAATATGACGATATCAACCATTTTCAGATAAGCGATCGCGGAAAATGCTTAGTTATTCAATTATCAGATCGGCCTTCGCCGATTATTTCGACAGGGGTTAAAATCCAGGAGAATATTCATCCAAGTTGGAATATAGCAATTGAAAATAGTTTGCCACTCAATTTATGTGTAAAGAGACAATGTCATGAATTTGTTGAGGGATTTCCTGAAGATGAGACTCACAAAAAAGTAGGTGGGATGGAAGATATTGCTTATCGACAATACTTAAAAGCCTTTTTTCCCGTTGCTACAATTAATTTGCAAACAGTTGAATATATTAGATATCCAGGAAATAATCTAGACAGGCAAATGTCTAAATATCAATCACCCCAGGAATCTTGTACGGAGATCCCAGAGCATGAAAAACGCATGAAATCTTTGATTCTGGAAGCCGATCGGATAAAAAAACAAAAACTAATTTATTTGAAAGAGAAATATACTCTTACTGGTGATGGTAATTTAGAATCATCTCCCCTAAATGATTACGAGCTGCATTGTCAGTTTAGAAGTTATCAATTTACTCAAGATTGGTTTAGCCATAACATTCCTGTTTGGCAAAAAATTCTCGCTAATTTTACTGGTTTGCCTAACCTTAGTTTTCTCGAGATTGGAAGTTGGGAAGGTAGATCGACTTCCTGGCTTTTAGACAATATCTTAACGGATAAATCAGCGAAAATAACTTGTATTGATACTTTTGAAGGGGCGATCGAACATCAAGCACTTGGCGATCAATTTTTGAAAACTGTAGAGTCAAGGTTTGATTTCAATGTCAAGCAAACTGGCACGCCAGGGAAAGTAAATAAAATCGTTGGTTATTCTCAAGCCGCACTAAGAAAACTGCCTTTAAACAGCTACGATGTCATTTATATTGATGGCTCTCATATCGCACCAGACGTTCTGGAAGATGCGCTTTTAGCATGGAGTTTGCTAAAAGATAAAGGAATAATCATATTCGATGATTATCTATGGAATATGTTTAACGACCAACCAACCTATCACCCCAAACTAGCGATAGATTCTTTCTTGGCTGTATTCAAGGATAGATGGCAGATAATTCATAGCGGATATCAGCTAATTATCGAGAAAAATAGCCCTTTGCTTCAGTTTAATAAACCGGAAGCAATTATAGATAGCAATTCCCAATTATCTAGTATTAATGTCAAGAAATTAGAGAACTTCTTACAAAAAATTAAAGGTGAAACCTATCCAGAACCCCCATCTCCGCTACATTCTACAATTAGTCATGATATGCTAACGAAGTGTTTAAACGATTTCAAGTTACCTTCAGAAGCTAGAATTTTAGATATTGGTTGTGGTCAAGGTGTAGCCCTAGAATTATTTACAAAAAATAGTTTTAAGCCTGTTGGGATTACTCTTAATTCTGAGGATGTCAGAATCTGTAGAGATAAAGGGTATGAAGTATATGAAATGGATCAATCTTTTCTTGATTTTGAGGATTTAACCTTTGATTTTGTCTGGTGTAGGCATTGTATTGAGCATAGTATTTTCCCTCTTTTCACCTTATCTGAAATTTATAGAGTTCTAAAATTTGGTGGATATTTGTACGTAGAAGTTCCTGCACCCGATACTAATTGTCGTCATCAAGACAATCCAAATCATTACAGTACTCTAGGGCAGAGTTTGTGGTTATCATTAATCAAACGCTCTGGATTTACAGTCTTAGATGTATTAGATCTTAATTTTGTCGTTCCTGCTGGTCCAGATATTTATTGGGCTATATTTTTACAAAAACTATAATATAGTGTTCCTTTTAGTCGTAGAGGAGATCATCACCGTGATTGAGAATGCCATATTGCCTGATAGAGACTATGTTTCTCCGGGGCTGCAAATAATACAACCAGATCGATGTTTCCCTAACATGATTCTAGGGAATACTGACGTTTGTGGATGGAAGTATTTGCGCCGCGAGATTCCTCATAATTGGTATGTCGATCGCAGGTATCCCTATATCGGATTTCTTAGCCGCGATGAGGCGCATATTCTCTACAATACCGCGTTGAAATTTAAAGGCAAGCGAGCCTTGGAAATTGGCTGTTGGATGGGCTGGTCGGCCTGTCATATAGCACTAGCTGGTGTAAACTTAGAGATTATCGATCCCTTACTAGCGCGATCGCCAAACCAGGAAAGCGTAATTAGTTCCCTAGAGACCGCAGCTAAGACATATGGGACTTTTCAGGAAGTAAAGGTATTTGCAGGGTATAGTCCTCAAAAAGTAGACGAACTAGCGCAGCAGCAACAGCGTAAGTGGTCGTTGATATTTATTGATGGTAATCATGAAGCTCCATTCCCATTAAATGATGCGATCACCTGTGAGAAATATGCTGAAGCTGATGCGATGATTCTCTTCCACGATCTATCTTCACCCGATGTCGCACAAGGTCTGGACTACCTTAGAGATCGCGGATGGCAGACCATGATTTATCAGACCATGCAAATTATGGGTGTGGCATGGCGAGGCAATGTAGAACCTGTGCAACATATCCCCGATCCGAACATTAATTGGCAACTTCCCCAGCATTTAGTCCACTATCAAAATAATCAAATTAGTGGAGGCCGCTTATGGTCTTCCTCACTACCAAAGGTTACACTACGCAGCATACAGTATGCGAGCTTCAAACACACTTACAAGGGGGTTCTGATGCAAAAGAATCCCTTTGACTTTGCCCTATATCATATGCTCCTCTGGCAAATCAAACCAAAGACTATTATTGAAATAGGTTCTTGCTATGGAGGAAGTGCTTTATGGATGGCAGATCTTCTCCATACTTTTGGCATTGATGATGGGCATATCTATTCTATCGATCTTAATCGTGTCACTTCCGTACAGCATCCTAGTGCAACTTTCCTGGAAGGAGATCAAACCACACTAGATAGAGTATTGAGTACTGAATTTATCGATTCACTACCTCGTCCTTTGTTAGTAATTGAGGATGGAGCGCACTTTTATCATACAACCCTAGCAGTTTTGGAATTCTTTCATCCATATTTAAAAAAGGATGAGTACATTATTATTGAAGATGGCATCATTTCAGATTTGGGCGCAGAAGCCTCTTATCAAGGTGGTCCAAATAGAGCCTTACAAGAGTTTTTAGCAAAACATAGAAACGAATATGCGATCGATACCAACTACTGCGACTTTTTTGGTCATAATATAACCTGGAATACAAATGGATATCTGAAGAAATTAGCTGAGCTAAGTCCTGTGACTCTTTAAGAGATTAATCCCAAATTTAGTTTTGAGCATTGGTTAAAATACAACGATCGCAAACATGAGAATTTTAATATTGCACGGCCCTAATCTC
>JANMRU010000016.1:0-4032 GCA_031388585.1 Pseudanabaena sp. SOY_30_concoct_251
TCATGTTTTTCTTGCTGCTAGTAAGTGCAGTGCTTGAGACTGTAGGAATTAGCTTAATACCAGCTTTTATTGCTCTTTTAAATCAACATGAAATCACAAAATACCCCAAAATCTTACAGGATATATACAAGTTTATTGGAGTAGTTCATATTCAGGATTTCTTGATTTGGTTAGGGATAGGGATAATCATATTTTATATTCTCAAGAACATTTATTTAAGTATCGTAGCTCACGTACAATCTAAGTTTATTTATAATAAACAAATATCATTATCAACAAATTTATTCAGATCCTACTTATTTAAAAGCTATTCATTCCATTTGCAAAGAAACACTGCTGAATTATTACATAATATCAACAATGAAGTTGTGATCATAACTAGTAATATTCTCATTCCGTTGATATTGCTAGTTACTGAATTACTAGTTACATGTGCAATCTTAATTTTTTTGATTGTGATTGAACCGCTAACATCATTGGGAGCATTTATTCTCTTAGGCTTAGTATCATTGATTTTTTATAGAGTAATTCGCTACCAAATTAATAAGTTAGGAGGGGTGCGCCAATATTATGGCAGTAAAATGGTGCAATGGGTTAATCAAGGATTGGGAGGAATTAAAGAGATCAAGCTTTTAGGTAAAGAATCTTTCTTTGTTAATGCTTATGCGGCGAATAGCCATCATTACAATAATGCAGCACAATTCATGTACACCATAAATCAAATGCCACGCTTTTTCCTTGAAGCGGTTATGGTAGCAAGTACTCTAATTGTTACTCTTCTTAGTATCATTCAACATAGAGACCCCCGGACGATTTTACCAACCCTTACGCTATTCGCTGTAGCTGCCTTTCGCCTGTTACCGTCAATAAGTCGAATTTTAGGAGCAATTACGTCTATTCGATACCACAAATATGCTGTTGATATAGTGTATCGTGACATGACCTTATTTGAGCAAAAGTTCAGAGCTAACGGAGATATTGCTAGTTATCCAATTAAGTTTGAAACTTCAATTAATTTAAATAATATCCACTTTAAATATCAAGGTGGAAACAAATTATCTTTGCAAGGAGTTAGTATATCCATTCTCAAGGGGCAATCTATTGGTCTTGTTGGCACTTCAGGTGCCGGTAAAACAACAACCGTAGATGTGCTGTTAGGTTTGCTAACTCCAGATAGAGGAGTAGTTTTGGTGGATGGTAGAGATATTCGGGAAAATTTACTGAGTTGGCAACAACAGATTGGTTATATTCCGCAGAATATATACCTGTGTGACGATTCAATTCGACGTAATATTGCCTTTGGATTAAGAGATGAAGAAATTGATGACCACCAAGTTTGGTTGGCCTTAAGAGCATCACAATTAGAGGAAAGAGTTATTGAGCTAACCGACCAGTTAGACACTTTGATTGGGGAGAAAGGGATTCGTTTGTCTGGGGGTCAGCGGCAACGAATAGGAATTGCAAGGGCTTTATACCATAATCCAGAACTTTTAGTAATGGATGAAGCTACGGCTTCCCTAGATAATACTACTGAGCAGGAGTTTATGCAGGCACTAGAAGCAATGAGCGGCAAAAAAACTATCATTATAATCGCCCATCGTTTAAGTACTGTGAAAAACTGCGATCGGCTCTATTTTTTACAAGCAGGACAGGTAGTAGCAATGGGAACCTATGACGAATTAATGTTTAGCTGCCCTGATTTTAAAACAATGGCCCAGACTTAAAAGTTATCAATACAGACTATAAATTGGGTATCATAAATTTGTAATGTCATAAATTATGGTGGATCTAATGCAAACCAATAGAGGAAATTCTTTGATTTATGAACAAGACTATGCTGAGTGGTTAGAAATTACTCTTGCTCAACTAGAGAATAATGATTTAGAAAATATTGATTGGAAACACTTGATTGAGGAAATAGCTGCATTGGGAAATGAACAAAAGCATAAAGTTGAAAGCTATTTGAGACAACTTCTTAAGCATTTACTAATCTATAACTATTGGGAAGCCGAAAAAGCCAATTGCGCTAAAGGATGGGTAGAAGAAATTGATAATTTTAGATCTGAATTAGAACTTCTATTAGAGTCTAAAGTTCTTTATAATCATTGCCAAAAAATACTGGAAAAAATTTATTCAAAAGCTAGAAACAATGCTATACGTAAATCCCAACTATCTCCTGAGACATTTCCAGCAATTTGTCCCTATGATTTAACAGAAATTCTTGATCCTGAATGGTTGCCATGAATGTTAAGACTCTAGAAGTATTAGATAAAAAGCTACTATTCCTGATAGTTGTCCGTTGGTGTTTAAAGTGGAAACTCGAAATTTTTGAAAATACATAGGACTTAAGCATTGATAAAATCTCATCTTATGGATTGGGTAGATTTAGTACCAAAAAGTACTTTTTGACCAAAATGATCGCGATCGCCCATCGTTTGAGTACCGTAAAAAATTGCGATTGGCTCTACTTAATGCAAAATGGTACTGTGGCAGAAACAGGGACTTATAACGAGATCCTTTCAAGAAACAAAGAATTTGAGGCAATGGCTCAATAGGTAATGAAAAAAAAAGTTCTATTCTACACTCCATACGCAATTTTCCCATTTCACTTCGAGACGGAATTGGAACTAGCTACAAAGTATCTAAATGAGGGGCACAACGTAACTTTCCTATCATGTGATGGTGACCTGCCAACATGCGATCCAAATCCAGATCACAAATATAGTATTTGTGCTTTATGTAAATCTCGAAGAAACTCAGGAATCAATTGGCTTGGGAGGGATAATATCCAAGTTAAGAACTTCTATCAAGTAACAGAAGAACAAAAACAAATCATTCAAAGTTTTAGATCGATAGAGATATCGTCATTAGATCAGCTAAAAGAAATATCAATTGATGGATCGGATATCGGTATGGCTTCCTTTGGCTCAATAATTTGCATCATTAGAGAACCGTATCCAGATTTACAAAAATACTTGCATCTAATAAGAAAAAATCTAGTCTCGGCTGCCACCGTCCATTTTTCGCTTAAGAACTATTTAGAAAAAGAAAAGCCCGATGAAGTGATTATTTTTAATGGCAGAATGGCACCCCTTAGACCAGTTTTGCGATTAACTCAATCTTTAGGGATTGAAACTTATGTACATGAAAGATCTGGGGACTTAAATCGGTACTCTTTAAGCAAGAATACTTACCCCCATGCTCGGGATTTTACGAAGCAGGAAATCGAGCTAACATATCAAAATTCTTCAATAGCAGAGTCAGAAAAACTCGAAATTGCCACTAAATGGTTTGAAGAACGTTCAAGAAATCACCCCCAAGCTTGGGTTTCATTTACAGAGAAACAACAAAATGATTTGCTGCCTGAAAGTTTAAGTCCCCAAGCTGTAAACATAGCTATCTTCAACTCTTCGGAAGACGAAATGATGTCTATTCAGGGATGGGAAAATCCATTTTACAAAGATCAAAGTGATGGAATTCATCAAATCGTAAGTGCGTTTAAGGGAGTTAGTTCTATTAGATTTTTCCTCAGAGTACACCCAAATCTAACTAAAGTAGATAATTCCCAAACCAAGTTCTTGCAAAACGTTTTATCTAAGCTCCCAAATCTTGAAATTATAGCCGCAGATTCTCCAATTAGCACCTACACTCTAATTGATACTTGCGATATGACAATCACCTTCGGATCGACTGTTGGAATTGAAGCCGTTTATCGAGGAAAACCCTCAATTCTAATGGGAAAATCTATATATGAAGACTTAGGCGGCATGATCTTGCCTAAGAGTCATTCGGAATTATTAGAAATTCTTAATAATTATTTGCTTTATAAAAGATTACCCCAAATTAATAACCAAAAGATGGCATTTACTAAATTTGGATTTTTCCAGAAAACCTACGGTCATCTTTTTGAGTATGTGAAACCTTATAATGCTTTCAAAGTGTCTCTTCAAAGAGATAACGAGAGAGAATATTTTGTTCGACCTAGTCTTATTGCCAGAATACTAAATAAAATCACCAAAATACTAAATAGAA
>JANMRU010000030.1:0-13129 GCA_031388585.1 Pseudanabaena sp. SOY_30_concoct_251
TGGTTAAAGTTAAAACCATTCAAGTTGAACGCCATTGTGCTTACGCCCAATGATGTGAACCAGATGCCTGCTACTGGCCATAGTGCTAGGAAGAAGTGCAAGCTGCGGCTGTTGTTAAAGCTGGCATATTGGAAGATCAAGCGTCCGAAGTAGCCGTGGGCTGCAACGATGTTGTAGGTCTCTTCTTCTTGACCGAATTTGTAACCGTAGTTAGCTGATTCGTTCTCTGTCGTTTCGCGGATTAGGCTGGAGGTTACCAATGAACCGTGCATTGCACTGAACAAGCTTCCACCGAATACACCTGCTACGCCCAACATGTGGAAAGGGTGCATCAAGATGTTGTGCTCTGCTTGAAACACAATCATGAAGTTGAATGTTCCGCTGATTCCTAGAGGCATACCATCGGAGAAAGAACCTTGTCCGATTGGGTAGATTAGGAATACTGCGGTTGCTGCTGCTACTGGTGCAGAGTATGCAACTGCAATCCAAGGGCGCATACCAAGACGGTAGGATAGTTCCCATTCACGTCCCATGTAGCAGAAAATGCCAATTAGGAAGTGGAATACTACCAATTGGTAAGGACCACCGTTGTACAACCATTCATCAAGACTGTCTGCTTCCCAGATTGGGTAAAAGTGCAGGCCAATCGCATTTGAAGAAGGTACTACGGCACCGGAAATCATGTTGTTGCCGAACAGCAAGGAACCAGCAACTGGTTCGCGAATGCCGTCAATGTCTACTGGTGGAGCGGCGATAAAGGCGATAACGAAGCATGTGGTTGCAGCGAGAAGGCAGGGGATCATCAAGATTCCGAACCAGCCGATGTAAATGCGATTATCGATACTTGTGATCCAGTTGCAGAACTGATCCCAAACGTTGACGTCTTCACGTCTTTGCGCTGCGATTGTCATTATTGCGAATTAATTTGGTATAATGTTTAAGATTTATTAAGTTAATTTAACTTAATTGAACTCATATTACGGAAAATGTAAAGAAAAGTCAAGAGAGGGCGTTCGTTTTCTTTTACTAAAGTTAACAAATGTTTACTCATAGATCCAAGGGGTAATTGAGGGTTGCCAACTGGCTAGTTCTTGAGGGCTAAACCAGAGTGAAATTTCTTTCAGCGCAGTTTCTGGAGCGTCAGAGCCGTGGATGATGTTTCGTCCCACATCAACCCCAAATTCTCCTCGAATAGTTCCGTTATCAGCATTTAAGGGGTTCGTCGCGCCAATAATCTTGCGTGCCGTGGCGATCGCGCCTTTACCTTCCCAAACCATAGCAACTACTGGGCCAGAGGTAATGAACTCGACTAAACCAGGAAAAAAGGGCTTTTCCTTATGCTCACCATAATGATTTTCAGCTAGTTCGCGGCTAACTGTGAGCATTTTTAGGCCAACTAGCTGAAAGCCTTTGGCTTCAAATCTACTGATAATATTCCCAACTAGGCCACGTTGAACGCCATCAGGCTTGACTGCCAAAAAAGTCCTTTCCATAAAAATCCTAATAGTTTAATCTAAGCATCCAATTATTCCATAGCTTAGGAAAACTTAATAAGTGGATATTGCAATTCTTGTACCATTCTCAACTGGCGGTTAAAACCGCGTCTATACAAACTAAACCAGCCTACGCTGGTTGCGCATAAAGCATCTCTGAGTCTGCGAAGGCAGACTTTGTCTGTGTAGCCGCGAATTCATTCGCTAGGGCTTATTGGACCTGGTGCAAGATCTCAGAAATTGCAATTGAGTCTAACCAACTATTTCTTCGATAGCAATAACTCTGCCGTCAGGGTCTTTGACTAAAAACTGCAATGGCTTTTCGCTCAATACCTTATGTTTTATGCTGCGTGACTGAATGCGCAATAATACTTTCTCCACACAATCTCGATTGAAACAAACATGCCGACTGCGGTTAATATCGCCCGTTTTTGCTCCAGGCACTATGTGCAGCTGGGCATTTTTTTGGAGCTGATACCACAGTCCTTCCGTGGCATATTGGGATTTAGTTCTTGTCGCTCTTCCCTCACTCGGCAAATACATGGGGTCAATGGTCGAGCCTAGCCCCTGATCGTATCCGTAATAGTAATGTAATGGCACATCGGCATTGGGG
Source organism: Pseudanabaena sp. SOY_30_concoct_251 (assembly GCA_031388585.1). Classification (GTDB taxonomy): domain Bacteria; phylum Cyanobacteriota; class Cyanobacteriia; order Pseudanabaenales; family Pseudanabaenaceae; genus PCC-6802. The sequence continues at coordinate 2,107 of JANMRU010000030.1, forward strand.
AGCTGCAACTGCCCCTCGTAAAAGACTTTAGCCTGATCCATATCAGATACCATCACGGTATGCACTTTGGGTGCACTGGTTAAAAACATCCACATGGCAGTTGCATATGCGCCAAGCAGAAGAATCATTACCCCTTGGGTGGAAAACAAGAAATCCATCTTTGCAAGAAAATACTTTATATATAGCTATGGTATTGCCGCTGCAGGCCCCAATGGTAAAAAGATGGGGTAAAAAGCGTCTAGACATTTCTAGTTTAATCGAAGGTTAAGTTTTAGCTGGTTGAGTAACCTTTTAATTAAGTTTTTATAGCCAGCGCCTAGATCGTTATTGACAGATTTTAATTGGGGGTGTGGGGGCATTGCCCCCACGGATGGGTTCTACCCCCTCCACCCCGTCCTAACCTAATTGGCGATCGCTATAGTTGTATTTTTAGTTGTAAATATCAACCAACCACTGTCCCAAATACTTAAATAGAGGGTTGGCTTCTGTACCTAGTGCTTGCGCTTCAACCCGATACATACCAGTGTCGCTAGGGTTGCTCACACCTTTGATAATTACTTCTAGCTCATTATTGGGTGCACCTGCGATCGCTTCTTTGAACACAAATCTCGTACTACCAACTTCTCTGTCAACGATTGTTTCTTGAATGTCGTACTTCTTCTGCGTGCGACGATTAATAATTTCTACACTGTCATCAAAAATGCCTCTAAATCCCTGTGGGTAAATTACCTGTAACTCAGCTACTGCTTTATTGCTAGGTAGTGGCGCAAAAAAACTGTAGGTGTTGAGACGCGCCCCAGGGCGTTTGGTGCGCGTTTTGTAGGGTAGGGTGGAATCTTTGCCTGAGCCAAAAAGAATTATGTTGTTTTGCGCTTGCACCGACATGAAGGATGTAGTTACAAGATCGAAACATGCTAAGCAGCAGAGTGTGAGAGCAGCAGGCAAAATTCCGTGCATTTTCATGGGTTAGTTATTTAGAGTTTTAACTTAAGGCGCGATCGCTAGATTAACAAAATTTACCTATATTTTTCTGATGACATCTAGGTCGCAGGGATTTAGGAAATTTAGATCGCCTTTTCTGTGTGTAAAAGTATGTAGTTTTGTGGTTCTTTCAGCACCATATGTCTCATTTTGGAAACATATCGTAAACAACAAATATGAAGAAAAACATTAAGATGCTATCAATATAAATTCGTATTTACATAGCTTGGCCATTTAACCGCCATAAATTTTTTGTATTTAGGAATTCGCACACCCTGGCTGTTTTACCGATGAAGCTGGGGAATTTACAAAGTTTTTAAGGTGAAATTTTATGAATGAACTAAATAGTTACCGTTTTAAATGCACCCTTTCCCTAGGCGATATCTACGGGCAAATAATTGTCTGGCTAGCCGTTGTTTTTGCTAGCTTAGCCGCGGCTCTATCGTTAATGAGCCATCCCATCTATGCAATGGCAGTAGTGGGCTTGATTATTGTGGTTTCATTGCCATTTCTACTTTTTGCTTTTGTCAGCACTTTGTTCAACAACATAGAAATCTCTCCTATGGAAGAAGTCCAGACAAAGATAACATCTTCGCGCAATCCTGGCGTGGCCAAGCAATCTGGCTCAGTCAATAATGCGATGGCATAGCTGCTTTCAAGCTAAATCTAGATCGTTTGAATATTCTCTGTGGAGCGATCGCAAGTTAACTTGCGATCGCTCTTTCAGTTTGGTTATTCCTAAAGCTGCCTAAGTGCTTGCTGTTGAGCCTAGATTAGAATTAGTATATTAAGTAATATTAAGGCCATCGTTTAATGCAAATATACTCGCAACTAGATCGGCAGCTAGATACTTACAAGACCAAAATAGACAATGAAAAGGTAGACAGAGCTTGGAATTGCATTGTCGAACCAGTCTTTCAGGGTAATGCAACGGAAATTCGTCAAGGATTGCCATTTAACCTCATGTCACCCACCTGGCAAATGTTCTTGCTCGGTGACGGAGCACCTACCCGACACCTACAGTTGCTTACAAAGTCAGAGATTGTTGTTGAAGTTATTGGCACGATCCCGATCGGCGATCGCGATGACAACGCCCCATCAGATATTAACGAGATCCCATCCGAGCGCACGAGGCGGCAAATTTGGCTGAGAAGTGCTGAGTCGGGTGAAATTTTTTCCCATGCGACCTCATGGTGGCCAACTGCCAAGCTCGAAAAGCACCTTAAAGACCCTTCATTACCAATTTGGGCTAGTTTGAATCAGAAACATACCGAACTTTATCGCGATCTTAGAGGCATCCATCAAGGTTTTAGTCCTGGCTTAGCCGCAGCCTTTGCACACCCGGGGCCATATTGGGGTAGGCACTACCTACTTTGGCATGGCGGAGAGCCGCTCACAATGATTTATGAGATCTATTCCCCCGCGATCGCAAAATATTTGGGGCCAAGCACAATATAATCCCAATAGGAGTCTTATGGGGTTAATCCTAAGTTGATTGCAATATATCCAGGCAGTTTTGACCCAATTACATTTGGGCATGTTGACATCATTACCAGGGGATGCCGCCTTTTTGACAAAGTAATAGTAGCGGTGCTGCGTAATCCAAACAAAACACCCCTGTTTACCATGCAAGAGCGCATTGCCCTAATTGTTGATGCAACTAGTCACATTAATGGAGTTGAAGTAGATTGCTTCGCTGGTTTGACAGTTACTTACGCCAGAACTAAAGGTGCTAAGGTACTGATACGAGGTTTAAGGGCAGTATCTGACTTTGAAATGGAGCTGCAAATGGCTCATACTAACAAAACCTTATCTGAAGATATCGAGACTGTTTTTCTAACCACTTCAAACGAACATAGCTTCCTCAGTAGTAGCGTAGTTAAAGAGATTGCCAGGTTTGGTGGCCCAGTAGATCACCTCGTGCCAGCCAAAGTAGCAGATGCCCTGTCGCAGAGCCAGATTGTAGAGCCTAGTAGTCTGGAAACTTTGACTTAAGCGTTTACCAAAGCTGGCAAGTTTTTGGAATTTATTTTTTGGTGGGTTGAAAACCACCAAAAGGATCTCTTCACAGAACACTAGCTAAACACTTTTCTCTGTATTAATCGTCTTAAAGTACAATGTCGTATACAGAAATTAGTTAACCAAGCAAAGGGTATTTTTCCCTCTGCAACTTTACGGATATTTTTGGTTCGCAAATTCCAGAAACAGGAATCTAGTCAATGTACCCGTCAATTCTTGATTGAGGGGCAAGATAAATACCTCCTACCTCCTAGTGATTTGGGTAACTGCACCGAAACTTTTATGAACCTGAATAAGGAATTAGATAAGCTGGAAGAAATGCTTTTAGAGAGCGGCCCACGCATGATGGGACGCACTATGATCGATGAAGAGAAAATATGCCAGCAGATTGACTTAGTTCGGTTGACTATTCCGGATTCAATTGCTCAAGCTGAGGAAATTCTCCGCTACAAGCAGCAGATTTTTGCAGATGCCGAAAAATACGCCACAGATGTAATTAAAACCGCAGAACAGAAAGCTGCAAAACTAGTCGAAGATTCAGTTATTTTGAGACAAGCTGAGGTTGAAGCTTACCAACTTCGTCATCAAATCCAACAAGAATGCGAGCAACTACAATCGCAAACTATGAATGAAATCAACCAGGTGCGCCGCCAAGCTCAGAAAGAGTGGGAAGTAATGCGAACTAAAGCTATAACTGAATCCGAAGAGATGCAACGTGGTGCTGATGATTATAGCGATCGCATGCTTGGCAATCTAGAGAATCAGTTAGTGGAAATGCTCAAAATCATTCAAAACGGTAGAAAAGAAATCAAGCGATAGCGCCAAGGAGTATAGTCTCAACGCCTATTGTACTTAATGAACTGATCTACACCGCGAGCGATCGAACCTGCCATCCGATCTTGGTAGGCTGGATTATTCAAATTTGCCGCTTCGCGTGGATTAGTCACAAAACCAGTTTCCACTAAAATTGCTGGCATAGACGTGTACTTAATCACATGAAATCCTGCTCCTCTCACACCGCGATCGAGGGCACCAGTACCAGAGATTACCTGATCGTGAACAAAAGAAGCTAATTGACGGCTAATTGCAGACCCCCTAGCATGGTAGGTTTCCACACCACTAACTTCGCGAGATCTAGCCTCAAGCGCATTGGCATGGATGCTTACAAACACCTCAGCGTTGACTCTTTCGGCAAGCCTGACGCGAGGTTCAAGATCTAGATCGATATCTTCTGTGCGTGTATAGACAACAGAGTATCCCATTTGCTGCAAGATACGCCCTAGTTTCAAGCTTATGGGTAAGGTAACATGCTTCTCATAAATACCATTACCGATAGTACCTGGATCGGGGCCACCATGCCCAGGATCGATTACTATCACTCCACGTCCGCGATTCGGGACGTTAACTGAGGGAGAGGGAGTAGGGTAAGGGGTATTCGCAGGAGCTGGATATGGAGAAGGTGTTGGAGCTGGCCCTGGAAATTGAGGAGGGACATTTGCTACAGGAGGAGTTTGACCAGTATTTCCCCATCCTGAGCCACTAAGCTGAAGCGCTATTTGTGTTTGGTTGCCATCTGCAACTTGGCGCAATTGCCATCCTGGCGCTACCTTAATCCCAACCAAAACCGAACTACCTACCTGAGTAAGTCTAACCCTTTCAATCGCGCTACTAGTAGGCAAGCTAGGGCGTTGGAGCTGCGGTGAAATTTGGGCCGAGTTAATACTAATGTTAAAAGTACGACTGGGTAGATCTAAGCTACCTCGATAGCTAAGGTCTCGATTGGCCTGAATGATCAGCTGACCCGAATTGGTAAAAGATAAACTCTGGACTAAAGTTAGACCTGGATTTACCGCAATACTGTTATTAATTACTATCGACGAATTAGGCGTAGGAGCAGGTTGAGTAACGCTTGGTTGGACGGCTAGATTGCCATTGGGTGATATAAGCAAACCACCACGACTAGAATTAAAGATCGTTTGCCAATTTGACTTGCTATTTGGATCGTTGGGATCGAGATCTAGCACGATCCGCGCTACCGAAGGGCTTTTTTGGAATTGAGCTACTCTAATCTGTCGAATACCAAAGCGATTAAGCGGAATTGATACGCCGTGCAGCGCTCTAGGCACAGAGGTAGACTGCAAATCAACGATCAGCCGATCTGGAGATACAACCCGTTGAACATTTAGCTGTGGATTACCGTTTATTACTAACAGCAACCCCTCTGGCGCAATCTGAATATTCCGCAAGCGCAACAAACCAGTCGAAAAGGGCAACTGGGCAAGCTTCTCGGGTTGGGGTGCAGGATCTGGCGGAGCAGTTTGGGATTGAACTGGCCCACTGAATAAACTACTTAGAAAACAAAGGCATAGTCCAAGCCGTACCTGCTGTCGCATCAATCTACGCCACTCCGCAAACTTGAATAATTAGGTCAAACCTAGGACAGCAATTCTACAGGAGAAAGCTCTACTTGTTCCACCATTGGCATTTTATTTAACCAACGGCTAGAAATTTGGGCAAACTGCTCTGGGTCGCCACTGACATAAAATTTAGTCAGTTCCCGACCAATTGCAGACCTAGCTTCGGTATGACGCAATCCGAGAATCTCTAGTTCCTGGGAGGCAGCTTTTACGACGAAAGCAGCGGGATCGACATAGCGGACGTGAGGAGGCAAAATTTGCCTAAACACTCCCTCAAGATGGGGGTAATGGGTGCATCCAAATACTAAAGTGTCAATATTTGCCTCTAGCAGGGGCGCAAGATATTCTCTTGCTACCTCAAGCGTGTACGGATCGTTAATCCGATTTGACTCAATTAGTGGGACAAACCCTGGACAAGCTACCTGCCATACTTGAGCTTGCGACTGCTTTTCCGCAGCACTCTCTGCGATCGCCTGTACGTAGGCTTCGCTATTTACAGTTGCTGTAGTTGCAATTACGCCGATGCGCTTTCCCTTCCGAATCGCGGCTCTAGCCCCTGGTAATATCACTCCTAAAATTGGGAAGTCAAACTCTTGACGTAAAGCATCAAGAGCTAGGGCAGAGCTGGTGTTGCAGGCCATAATTACCATCTTGACTTGCTGGGATTGCATCCACACCAATATTTGCTGCACAAACTCAATAATTTCTGATTGAGTGCGCTTACCATAGGGGAGCCTTGCTGTATCACCAAAATAAACTACGGATTCATGCGGTAATTGTCGGTTGATTTCCTGCAATACCGTGAGTCCACCTACCCCACTATCAAACACACCTATAGGGTACCAAGAACTATATTCTGAAACCATTCACTGCCTCACACATCACTGCTCACAGTTAAGCATAAATTACAAAATGTTTACAATAGGAGGAGCGTATACTCCAAGCCTAAAATTTTCTCGAATTTATTACCGAGTTGGACACCTGATCTGATTCATATGGGGGCAACAGGCTTATTTGTGCTGACATCATACAGCAACCTTTATAGAAGGCAAATAATTTTTAATTTTAGAAAAAGATCGAAGGAGGCTGCTTGAAGTGAAAGGCTGGGATTGCCTGTTGCCAAATAAATGTATTATAGCGAGAAGCAAGCTTTTTTAGTGGATGCTCTCGATTAGTACTACCTATATCAAATCACACTTATACTTACTTAAGCTTAAGTTACCCATCTGGAAACTTTTTCAATCAAATTCTTGTAAATATCTTGTAAGCATTGGAGCATCTGAGTATATCTATGGATCTATCTCGCATTCCCGCCCAACCCAAACCTGGTCTCTTAAACATACTAATTGAGATCCCTGCTGGTAGTAAGAATAAGTATGAATTTGACAAAGATCTGAATGCCTTTGCGCTTGATCGCGTTTTGTATGCATCCGTTCAGTATCCCTATGATTATGGCTTTGTGCCCAATACATTAGCTGATGACGGCGATCCGCTTGATGGCATGGTAATTATGGATCAGCCCACATTTCCTGGTTGTGTAATTACTGCTCGTCCGCTTGGCATGTTGATCATGATTGATGGTGGCGATCGCGACGAGAAAATTCTCTGCGTTCCTGATAAAGATCCTCGTTATGCCAACGTTAAGTCTATTGATGACATTGCTCCCCATCGTTTAGATGAGATTGCAGAATTTTTCCGCACTTATAAAAACCTGGAGAAGAAGGTGACTGATATCAAGGGCTGGCAAGGTCTTGATGCGGTTGAAGCAGTTGTTTCTAAGTGCGTTGAAGCAGGTAAAGCTAAGTAAATAGGATCAGCTATTTACGTTTAGAAATTGGCTTACTCTTGTCCATATACTTTCTATTAGAATGGTTTGGGCTATCTCAAACCATTCGATTTGTGGGTCTGCACGAAACCATGTCCGCTGGCGTTTGGCAAATTGGCGCGTATGTAAGACAGTCTGTGCCACTGCTTCAGATTCAGAAAATTGCCCCGCTAGATACTGTTGCATTTCCTTGTAGCCAAGCGTTTGTAGCAATGGGAAATCCTTCCCGTATTTAGCCTGTAACCATTGCACTTCTTCTATCCATCCCGTTGCAATCATTTGCTCTGTGCGATGTTTTATCCTTTGAATCAGCAGATCGTCTTTGGCGTCTAAGCCAATTTGCAGAATTGGGTAGTGAGGTGGTACTTCGCCTTGCTGGGCAGAGATCGGTATCCCAGTTACATAAAATACTTCTAAGGCTCTGAGCGTTCTTACCGTATCGTTGGGATGAATATTGCTGGCTGAGATCGGATCGACCTGCTGGAGCATGGCAAAACCACAAGGCTGCCCCAATGATGTTAGCTGCGATCGCAGATCGGGATGTGGTGGCACCTGCGGAATCTTTAGACCTTTGACGATCGCGCGAACGTACAGTCCCGTTCCTCCAACTAAGATGGGAACGCGCCCTTGGGTTTGCAGGTGGGCGATCGCTGCTTGCGCCCGAGTTTGGTAATCTGCCACGGTAAGTGTTTCGATCGGATCGCAAATATCAATCAGGTGATGCGCGATCGCTTGCTGGTCAGATTTAGCAGGTTTGGCCGTACCGATATCAAACTCGCGATAAACCTGGCGTGAATCGGCGCTGATAATTTCTGTTTCTAAGCGATCGGCTAAGGCCATGGCGATCGCAGATTTACCTGTTGCAGTGGCACCGCAGATCGCAATCAGCATGAGCTTTTTTATACTCTCCCTGCCAAAGCGGGAACTGTTAGCTCCGACTCCACTAGTTGACCTGTCAGGCTAAAAGGTCGCGCTTCCGTAATTTTTACTTTAACGATCTGCCCCTTTAACTTTGGATCGCCCTTAAAGAAGGTGATACGGCTTCCTCTGGTGCGCCCCATCATCTGCGTCGCATCCTTGGGACTTTGTTCTTCTACTAATACTTCTTCGACCAGCCCCAAATATCGCTGCGATCGCTCTGAAGCCTTAATTGATACCAAATGGTTAATTCGTTGCAAGCGATCGGCTTTTACTTGTTCATCAAGTTGATTCTCCCAAATCGCCGCAGGAGTTCCAGGACGTGGGGAATAGGCGGCTGTATTCAGTAGATCGAAACTAATTTCCTCAACTAAATCTAAAGTCTTCTGAAACTGCGCCTCAGTCTCACCTGGGAACCCCACGATCGCGTCGGCACTAATGCCCGCATGGGGCATGATATTGCGTATGTTTTGGATAATACGACGATACTTTTCGTGGGTGTAGCCGCGCGACATCGCCTTGAGGATGTCATTATCGCCAGACTGAAAGGGAATATGAAAGTGTTCGCATACTTTTGGTAGCTCTGCACAGGCAGCAATCAGGCGATCGGTAAAGTAGCGGGGATGGCTGGTAGCAAATCGAATGCGCTCGATTCCTGGTACATCATGCACAAAGTAGAGCAGGTCAGTGAGCGTATGCAGATTACGACCTTCTGGCGTACTACCTGGTAGATCGCGACCATAAGCATCGATATTCTGGCCGAGCAACGTTATTTCTTTGTAGCCTTGACGACCTAGCTCTTCGATCTCGGCACGAATGGCTTCTGGTGTCCGCGACTGCTCGACACCGCGCACATTTGGGACAACACAATAGGTACAACGTTCGTTGCAGCCATATATGACGTTCACCCAGGCTGATATCCTACTATCGCGGCGCGGTTTCGTAATATCTTCGTTGATGTGCACGGTCTCAGTTGCCACCACCTGATTGCCTGCAAATACCTGTTCTAGTAGATCGCGGAGACGGTTGGCATGTTGCGGCCCCATGACTAGATCTAGCTCTGGTACGCGCCTGAGCAAAGCTTCCCCTTCTTGTTGGGCAACACAACCAGCAACAATCAGTGTCAGATCGGATTCCAGATGCTTGCGTCTAGCTTGCCGACCTAGGTAGGAGTAAACTTTTTGTTCGGCATTGTCACGAATCGTGCAGGTGTTGTAGAGAATCAAATTCGCATGATTGGGATCTTCGACAGATTCAAACCCCATCTCTTCGAGTACGCCTGCCATGCGCTCAGAGTCGGCCTTGTTCATCTGGCAGCCGAATGTCGTGATGTGATAGCGGCGGGGGGTGGCAGTCATAAACGGTTATCTTGAATAATCTTGAGATGGGGGAATGCTCTATTTTAGCTGCATTTAGCAAAACCCTTACCTGTTCTAAAGGTTCTAGAAGGCCTGAATCCATTCACGCACTTCGTAACTCGTCCAGATTTGGTTGCGCCAGTAGGTGTCGGACTCGATCAGATGTATCGCTGATGCCTCATCTTCAGTTTCATACACGCCAAAGACCATAGTCAGATCCTGGGTAGGGCCGATAGTAATTAATTGCCCTGATTCTTTGAGCACTTTTAAATTATCGAGATGCTCTTGGCGGAAAGGGGCGCGCTTTTCGAGGACATCAGGGCAGTAGTCACCCCACATTACAAATTTTTTCGACATTACTATTTGACTTAGGCTATGTTCTGTTTTTGAGTATATGTCAGGGTAAACACATAGATTTATCCTTACTGAAACGGAGCGATCGCCAAGTCAACCATAACGTTGAAATTATGCAATTATGCGGCGTTGTTTAAGTAGTTGTATACAGGGACTTGAACGAAATGGTTAGGTTCTTCTCTATCTAAAATTGCCTGCTGTATACGCTCTAAAGTTGATGCGGAGAAAAATTGCTCGCCTGTTTCTTCATTGACGCGGGCAGGTACATTTTCAATTAGCACAACTTTGTCGTTCAGATTTAATACATATGTTACCTGCTTCTCAACCAATATTTCCTGCCAATCAGTTGCAATCATCGCCATGCCTCCTTTGAGTAAAATCATCGTTCCATTTTTGAGGATCGGGTTCGTACATCGTAATAATCTTGACGAGCGGACGAGACGGATAACTACACTGAATGTGGATAGGACGTTGTGCTGGTGTCAATCCGCAAACTAGGCAACTTGGTCCATACTTGTCGTCTGGATAATCCTCAATTACTTGACCGTTTGCAATTGTGTCTCTAACTTCTTGAACTCGAATTTTTCGCAAGATTGATTGGTCAACAGCATGCTTAGAAAATTCAAACTGATTATTAGCAACTTTACGACGGATTTCTGCAATCAGAGTAGTCATTCGGCCATTTTACAAGGAAGGAATGCCATTGAGCATAACGTGCTTGAGAGGCTGAATAAAACATTGACGATGCACCAGAATGCTTTAAGGATAGCCAAGTCCAGTATAACTTAGTGCGACTTTTCGCTAACCCCAAGTAGCTCTGCTAGGTAATCTGCCATCTGGGCTGACCCACCAGGTTTACCAACCCGTTCGATCCCATTTTGTACGCATTGCTGGAGGTAAGAGCGGTCCGCCAGGGTTCTTTTGATTTGCTGGGCAGCTGTCAACAAAGTTTGATGATCGGCTGGTTGCGTGCCAATAGTTTGCACCGACAGTCCAAGTAAGCGCATTTGAGCTTCAGCAAAGCGATAGGTAAACTGTGGGCCTCCACCAGGAATTTGAATTACAGGTTTGCCTAAACCAACCGCTTGCTCGATCGCCGTCCCTGCCATGCCAACGACGAGATCGCTTTGTTGCAGAATGTCGGCAAAAGC